>CANBJR010000012.1 GCA_947369085.1 uncultured Clostridia bacterium
ACAAAAACTGCGGAATGCCGTCTGTGGAAATGTTTGCAATTATTCCAAAAATAACCGTAAAAACAAAAGTTGAAAGAAAGGGATTTATAATTATCCAGAAGGGTCCTAGAACTGTCTGTTTGTAAACATTTTTTAAATCTCGTTTAACAAAAAGCAACACAAGGTCACGATACTTCCAAAGTGCTTTTAAATTAAGATTAAATAATCCTCGTTTCGCACTTACAACGGTGACATCAGTGTTTTGCATATTAGCCCTCCTGTCATATAAAATCATAACTTTCTTAATAAATTTTAGCACAATAATTATTTAGTGTCAATTTATAGCTAAAGGCTTATGTAATATAAGTGACTTTATCGGTTTTCCTTGAATTATTAATGTTTGTATGATAAAATATTTTAAATGGAAGTGATTAACTAATGGTATTTTATACACAACGAGATTATTATAAATTTTGCCAGGAAAAAACAATAAAAAAGACTTCAAGCGGTTTAGGATTTTTTGTATTTGCTTATTTCGCCACAATGCTTGCTACATCAAACGTTTTTTCATATATGTTTGTAGCTACAGGGACTGCTTCAATGGATATGGTTTCATTGTATTTACTTGAAATTTTTGTTTCGGTCTTTTCTGCTTTGATGCCCGGTCTTTTTTATTTTCTGTTTTCAGGCAGAAGTATTTCGGACACGATTAAAACAAATTATGTTCGACAAAAAGAATTGTGGGCATTAGTGTTTATCGGAATGGCTGTTGCAATGATTTCAAATTTCGCAAACAATATAATACAGACTAATTTTTCGTTTTTCGGGATAGAAAATTCACTTAATATGAGCGAAGATGCTACCAATCCTTTAGAAATTATTCTTTGTATTGTTTTATCTGCGATAGTTCCTGCATTTGCCGAAGAATTTGCTTTCAGAGGCATATTTATGGGTACATTAAGAAAATTCGGCGACTCTTTTGCAATTATTACCTCTGCGATAGTATTCGGAGCTATGCACCGCAACATAAGTCAGATTCCGTTTGCGTTTCTTCTTGGCCTTGTTTTTGCTTATATTGACTGCAAAACAAACTCAATTATTCCGTCAATTATAATTCATTTCTTAAATAACTGCTATGCTGTTACGCTCAATATCCTGCAAAGCACTAAAATATTTAACGACAGAGTTTATATGATTATTTACTTTGCTTTGATTGCAGCTTTCTGTATTCTCGGATTGCTTTCATTCTTTTATCTGATAAAAAAGGATAAAAATTATTTCAGAATTACTGAAAAAATCATTCAGCAAAGAGAGAATGAAGCAACAACATTACTTACTCTCAAGGAAAAAAACACTGCATTTTTCCTAAATCCGGGAATTTTATTTGTGTTGATTTTTTTCGCAATTGAAACCATAACTAATTTACGCATTATATGAACAGAATAAACGAATTTATGCTTGCAGCTTATGAAATGGCAAAGCAAGCTTATGATGACGGTGAAGTTCCTGTGGGAGCAGTTATTGTACGAGAAAATGAGATAGTGGCAAAAGGCAGGAACAGACGTGAAAAATCTAAAAATGCGCTTTTGCATGCTGAGATTGACGCCATTTACAATGCTTGCATTGCTTTAGGCGGATGGCGATTGTGGAATTGCGAAATGTATGTTACGCTTGAGCCATGCCCGATGTGTGCAGGTGCAATTATAAATGCTCATATACCAAAGGTATTCTTTGGTGCGTATGATTTTAAAAACGGCTCCTGCGGTACTATTACAAATCTTTTTGAAATGCCGTATAATTTTAAGCCTGAATGTGTTGGAGGCATTATGGCTGATGAATGTTCGGCGCTGTTGAAAGACTTTTTTAAAAAATTAAGATAGCAAAAAACGCTTGGTTACTTTCCAAGCGTTTTTTGCTATCTATAAAATTATCTTCTAAATATCAAAATTTTTAAAATTAAGAATTACAGAATTCGGATTTAGAGCATATCAACGTTTCTCGCTGTCTTTTAAAACTCTGTCGGCGGCAAGCATTACGCCTAATTTGCCTCCGTGAAAATTAAGTCCTCCCTGCATCCAAACTGCAAATGGCTCTCGCAAAGGTGCGTCAGCAGAAAGCTCTATTGACGAGCCGAGTGTAAATGCGCCCGCAGCCATTATAACCTGACTTTCATACCCCGGCATATCAGACGGCAAAGGCTGAACAAAGCTGTCAACAGCAGAACCGCTCTGAATGCCGCCGCAAAAGCTGATTAACTTTTCTTCGCTGCCGAGCATAATAAGCTGGATTATATCTCCCCTGTTCTCATTATATTTAGGAGTTGTATCGTACCCTAAAATCTCAAAAAGAGCGGATGCAAACACTGCCGTTTTAAGTGCTTCGCCTGTAACGTGAGGTGCGTGATATGCGCCCATAAACATTTCTCTGCTTGTATTTAACGTTGCACCGATTTCCTTACCTGTTCCGGGAGTTGTAAGCCTATAGGCACACATCTCAACAAGCTCATGCTTACCGGCTATGTAACCGCCTGTAGGCGATATTCCACCACCGGGGTTTTTAATCAGAGAACCGGCCATTATGTCAACGCCGACTGAAAGAGGCTCAACCTTTTCAACAAACTCACCGTAGCAATTATCAAGCATTATAATTGAGTTTGGCGATTCTCTTTTGCTTATATCGCATATTTTCTTGATTTCACGCCATGTAAGCGAAGGTCTTGTGCTGTAACCCCTTGAACGCTGTATGTATACCATTTTGGGCTTTTCACGAGCAATTGACTCTTTTATTGCATCATAATCAAGCGTACCGTCTGATTTTAAATCGGTCATCTTAAACTCAATGTTAAAGTCCTTCAGTGAACCGGGATAATCGCCCTCAATTCCGATTGCGGAACGAATTGTATCATACGGCATTCCCGTAACAGAAAGCATAACTTCTCCGGGTCGAAGCATTCCGAAAAGAGCAACCGTAAGCGCATGAGTACCGCTTACAAAGTTATGTCTAACAAGTGCGTCCTCTGCATCAAAAACATAGGCATACACTTTATCAAGTGCATCTCTGCCAAAATCATCGTAACCGTAGCCTGTTGAACCGCTAAAATAACTTTCACGAACTGAAGCGTTCTGAAAAGCCTTTATCATTTTTTGCTGATTATATTCCTGAATATCGTCAATCTCTGCAAGCTTATCCTTGCAAAGTTCCATTGCCTTTTGCGAAGCAAGAACTATTCTCTCATCAATATCAAAAAAACTCAAAAAATCACCTTTCAAAATAGTATTCTCTCCATTTATCCGTTTCAACAAATCCAAGATTGTTATAAAACGAAACGTTTGCATT
The DNA here is from genome assembly GCA_947369085.1 of uncultured Clostridia bacterium. Taxonomy (GTDB): domain Bacteria; phylum Bacillota; class Clostridia; order Oscillospirales; family Acutalibacteraceae; genus Ruminococcoides. The sequence goes on from CANBJR010000012.1 coordinate 3,316, forward strand.
CTCTGCCCTATGCAGGAAAACTGCTTTATTCTCCTCAATTAAACGATTCGATATGTACTTTACAATACTTGAGCCGTAACCGCATTTTCTGTATTCGGGATCACACGATACTGCACCGAGTACTGCTCCGTTCTCGCTTTCCGCAACAGTCATTGCAACAGCTACGAGATTGTTATCCTCACATATTCCGTACATCCTTGTTGCATTGTGGCGCAATTTGTGATTAACGTCAACGTAAAAGTCCTCAAAAACAGGGGGTTTAAAATTTTCGTCTGCACATCTTACAATTAAACCATAAACATCTTTAATTTCAGGCTGAACAATGTTGATATTTCCATTTAGTTTTTCAAACGGTTTATTACGTACAAGTATTGCTCCTGTAACACACTTGCTTCCGAACAAATCAAGCTTATACCTTCCGCTGCATAGCACGCTTGAAGCGCCTGCAACACGCATAAACGACGACAACTCGTCCAAGTCGCAGTCATCGGTTATAAAAAGAATAAAATTTGTTCCGCTTCTTGCAACAGCACCTGTACATTTTCCGCTCTCTTCATCTGCCGTCATCCAATAATCGACAAAAGCAAGCTGCGGGGAATAACTGTTATAAAGTGAAATTATTCTGCAAGCAAAAGGATCGCATTTTGATATTTTCTGAATTAAAGTAATAAAATCATTTGTTTCATTGGCAGAAACTATCATTTTTAGTCTCCTTAGAACATAATTTTCCACCGGCTGTGTTTTGAGCAAGGTCTGACACAAGCTTTATCATATTATCGCAGTCATGCTTGTTTACTACACAATTAAGCGAGTGCAAATATCTGCACGGCAGAGAAATTGCAAGCGTTCTTACTCCGCTCTTGCTTGAATGAATAACACCTGCATCATTGCCGCCTGCAACGGCACGTTTATACTGAGCTTTAATTCCGGATTTTTCGGCACAGTCAAAAGCGAATGCAACCATTTCTTTATCATATATTGTGCGCCTGTCCATAAATGATATTACAGCGCCGTCTGATAAATTGCACACCTGTTTATTTTCATCAATTTCAGGAACATCGGCAGCAGTTGTGGTTTCTATAACAAGAGCAAATTCAGGATTAACCGTAAATGCGGCAACCTTTGCACCTCTTAAACCTACCTCCTCCTGCACTACAAAAACAAAGTCCATATCGTACTCAAGTTCGCTTTTTATAAGTTCAATCAGCACAAGGCAGCCAAATCTGTCATCAAGCGCCTTTGAATTTATACAATCCGCTGTTACCGCAAAATCAGAAACAAAATTTATACTGTCACCGTATTTTATATATTTTAAAGCGTCTTCCTTACTGTCAGCTCCGATATCGATATACATTTCGGATAATTCGGGAATCCTGCTACTTTCGTCACCCTTACAAAGATGAATCGGTTTTATTCCGATTACACCGTTAATATTGCTCATTCCGACTGTAACGCTTTTACCAAGCAGCACTCTTCTGTCAATACCGCCTACCATATCAAATTTTAAATAGCCGTTCAAGGTAATATCTGTAACCATCAAACCAACTTCGTCCATATGTGCAGAAAGCATAAGCTTTGATTTTGCTCTGTTCTTGCCTTTCTTATGCACAATCAGATTTCCGAGGTTATCAACAGAAATGCTGTCAGCAAAAGGCTTTATCTCGTCAATAATAAGCTCTCTGACTTCTCTCTCATCTCCCGAAATTCCGTTGCATTTGCAGAGTCTTTCAAGCAATTTTATATCAAACATCAAAAGCACCTCCGCATTTTATAAATTCGCAAATCAGCTTTGCAGTATTTTCAACGTCATCAATTGAGATAACCTCGTTTGGTGTGTGCATGTACCTCTGCGGAATTGAAATAACCGAGGTTCTTATTCCGCTTTTATTGACAGCGATATTATCGGCATTAGTACCGGTGGCACCCGAGATGGGTTCAAGCTGATAAGGAATTTTTGCATTTTCGGCAATTTCAATCAGCTTGTCCGACATTCTTCTGTTGAGAATAGGCGAAATACAAATCATTGGTCCTTTTGAAAGCTCAATTTTAGAATATTGTCCGACTACGTCAGGCTGAGATGCAAAACTTACGTCCACAACAATGGCTTCATCTGCATTTACTGAAAAAGCTCCTATCTTTGCGCCTGTGCCAAACGTTTCTTCCTGAACACTGAGCATAATAATAACCTTATAGTTAAGATTATGTTCGTTGCTTAATAACTCTGCACATTTTATCAAAGCAGCTACACTGCATCTGTTATCAAGCGCAGGAGCAGATATTTTATTATTCAAAAGCATTTTTGGCTCTGTATCAAAGGTAAGAACATCTCCGATTTTAATATAATTTTTAATTTCCGTTTCAGTCATTCCGAAATCAATATAGGTTCTGTCAATAGAAACAGCTGTGTCTTCTTTGCCGTCAGAAAGATGCGGCGGAATGCAACATACAGTACCAATAATTTCAGGATTGTTCTGCAAAACAAATCGACTGTCCTGTAAGGTACGGATGTCAACTCCTCCGCATTTATCAACCATAACAAAGCCATTTTTGTCAATATCCGTTACAATCAAACCTATTCTGTCAATATGAGCGTCAAGCAAAATTGTTTTCTTGGCGTCAGAATTTCCAAGCAGTGCCAGAAGATTGCCGTTATTATCAACACTAACTTTTGCAAAGCTTTCCAAATACTTCTTTGCCGCAATAACAGCGGGTTCTTCACTGCCCGAAACACCCGTAGTGCTGCAAAGATTAATAATAATTTCCTTTAAATCCATATCAAATATCACTTCAATTTGTTTACAATTGATTTGAAATGATTACCTCTTTCTTCAAAATTTCTGTAAAGTCCAAAACTTGCGCTTGCAGGTGAAAGCGAAACAATATCTCCGTTTTCTGCTCTTGCAGCGGCTTCGTTTACGGCTTCTTCCATATTGCTTACATTTACAATTTCAATTTTTCTTTCATCGTAATTATCAGCTGATTTTACTGCGTTTTCTATTTTAGGCGCAGTATCTCCGAGCAAAATTAAAACTTTTACTTTATCGTTGATAACAGTACCAAGCGGTTCATACGGGATATGCTTGTCGTATCCGCCTGCAATTATTATAATTTTTTTATCATACAAAGAAAGTGTGCCTAGAGCCGTTCTTGTCGGACTGGAAGCTATTGAGTCGTTGTAATACCTAACTCCTTTAAATTCTCTTACAAATTCTGCCCTGTGTTCAACGCCGCCAAAAGTTTTTGCAACTGCAACAATTGTATCTACGTCGACTATTTTCCATACTGCAGAAATAGCAGCGAGATAGTTTTCAACATTATGCATTCCCGGAATCTTAATATCACGGTAATCCATTATTTCTGTAACCTTACCGTAATCGCTGTAGCAAATTGTTGTGCCGTCAAGATACGCTCCGTTATAAAGCTTTTCTTTAACACTGAATTTTGCAAGCTGGCCTCTTACCGAATAAGAAAAGTCGTTTGTAATTTCATTATCAAGGTTTAAAACAGCCTTTGAAAACGCATTCTGGTGAAGGATAAGGTTCTTCTTGGAATCAATATACTCCTGCATATCCTTATGTATGTCAAGGTGATTAGGAGCTAGATTTGTTACAACAGCAATATCAGGACTTTCTCTCATTGAAATAAGCTGGAAACTTGAAAGCTCTACAACCGCATAGTCATCACTGCTGATTGATTCAATTTCGGGAAGAAGAGGCTTGCCGATGTTTCCGCCGAGATGAACGTTTTTGCCGCTCGCTTTTAAAAATTCTGAAATAATTGTCGTTGTAGTAGTCTTACCGTCAGAACCTGTAACTGCAATTGTTTTACACGGACATAAATCAAAAAACACCTCCATTTCAGAAGTGAGTACAACACCTTTGTTTCTTAAAGCGACGAGCTCATCTTTATAAAACGGAGTTCCCGGACTTCTGAATACAATATCTGCGTCTATATTTGACAGGTAGTTTTCGCCGAGCGTCAGTTCTGCACCGTATTCCTTTGCTTTTACACCGTTTTCACCTAGTGAATCAAAATCCTTTTTGTCGCAGGCGATTACATTTGCTCCCTTATCGGCAAAAAGTTTAATAAGCGGAAGATTGCTTGTTCCGATTCCGATAAAAGCAACCTTTTTACCGTATATAGCTTTAAAAAAATCATTTGCTATCGTGTTCATCGTATACCCCTTTCACGAACATCTACCTTATTAATTATACAGATTTATGTAAAAAATTTCAACTGTTCAAGGATATTATTGCAATAATAATTGCAAAATGTTAAAATAAAGTAAGGTGATTTTATGCTCAACGACTTTATTATTATTGATAAAAGTAAAAAAGCTCCGTTATACAGGCAAATTTATTTGTCAGTAAGACGTTCAATTGAAAACGGCAGTCTTAAAAAAGGCACTAAAATGCCTTCAATAAGAAGACTGAGTGAAGATTTGTCGGTTTCTAAAACTACGGTTACGGGGGCGTATGAACAGCTTTGCGTCGAGGGATATATAAGAAATGTTCCGCAAAGCGGATATTATGTAGAAGCAGAGTTTAACAGCAAACCAAAATCACTTGAATCGGAAGATACAGACAAAAGCGAGCATAAAAAATTTTATGAATACGATTTTAGCGGAAAAAGCATTGATGAAAAAATTATAAATATTTCAGAATGGAAAAAATGTGTTAAGGACGTATTAAATCAAAATTATCTTTTAACTTCATACGGCGATGAGCAAGGTGAAATTGTGCTCAGGCAAGCACTACAAAAATACAGCTTAGGCACGAGGAGCGTTAATACATTAACAGAGAATATTATAGTCGGTGCAGGGACTCAGCCTTTACTTTATTTATTATGTACAATTCTCGGTAAAAATAAAAAAATCTCCATGGCGGATTCAAGCTATATTCAATCAGAGCTTGTTTTTAAAAGCTTTGGTTACATTATCGAATATTTTAAAAATGACAAGTTCGGAGTCACTATTGATTCACTTGAAAAAATCAAACCCGATTTGATTTTGATTAATCCGAATGTTACAAGCGAAAGTGGAATGAATATGCCTGTTAACAGACGACTTGAAATAATCGAATGGGCAAAAAACAACAATGCACTAATTATTGAAGACGACTACAACGGTGAACTCAGATACATCACCCATCCAATGCCCTGCGTCCAAAACTATGATGCAGAAAACACTGTATATATCGGTTCATTTTCAAAAGTACTTCTCCCATCGGTAAGAATCAGCTATATGGTACTACCAGAAAAGTGTATGAGTGAATACAACAAAATAAAACACGATACTAATCAGACTGCATCAAAAGCAGAACAACTTGCGCTTGCAAAGTATATTGAAAGCAAAAAAATTGACGTGCACCTACGAAAAGCAAGGCGAATTTACCTTGAAAAGAGCAAGGTTATTCTTGAGAACATAAATAAACATTTTGGAAATTCTGCAAGTGTTGTGTTTAACGAAACCTCGCTTTACACTTCAATCTTTGTTTCCGGCAAGGTAAACAGACAGGCGGTTGATAAAAAACTAAAAAAGCTCTCTGTCGGTATTATGCCCTATAAAAAGAAAAATAACGAATTTGGATTAAGTTTTTCGAGCATACCGCAAGAAAAAATTGCAGAGGGAATTGAAAGGCTTGCTAAAACAGTTTTTGAATTTACCGATAAATAAACAAAGCTTTCGGATTTGCATGCCGAAAGCTTTGTTTTATTTTTTTGTTATTTATTATGTTTAAGGTATATTCTCTGCGACAATTTGATTATATCAATACCTATATTTTTTTCTTAGGGTCACAAGACAGATTATAGCTACAACTAATGCCAAAAACTCTGCAATCACAATGGACAACCAAATGCCATCAAGACCAAAAACTAATGGCATAATTAAAACTGCCGTCACTTGAAATACAAGAGTTCTGAGAAACGATATAATTGCAGATACCGGTCCGTTGTTAAGGGCGGTAAAGAAAGACGAACTCCAAATGCCAAATCCCGAAAACAAAAACGAGAACGAATAGATAAAGAATGCCCTTGCCGTCATATCAAGTAGTGCTTGATCATAACTTGAGAAAATCATAGCAAGAGGTCGAGCAAACACTTCAGCCAACACAAACATTACTGCTGAAAAAGCGCCGATAATTACAAGAGATTTCTTCCTTAAGCTTTGCAATTCCACGCAATTGTTTGCACCGTAATTGTAGCTTACAACAGGTGCAGTTCCAATAGAATAGCCGATAAACACCGCAACAAAAATCATATTAACATACATCAAAACACCGTATGCTGCAACACCGTCTTCTCCTGCGTATTTGAGCAATTGCACATTATAGAGCATACTGACAATAGACATTGCAATATTGGAAAGCAGCTCAGATGATCCGTTAACACAAGCAGCAATCACAGTTTTGGCATTGAACTTTGCTTTGGTTAATTTAAGCGAGCTTGAATTGTCTTTAGCAAAGTATATAAGCGGAATTATACCTCCAATACATTGGCTGCTTGCGGTAGCAAGTGCTGCACCGATTACTCCGAAGGGAAATACGGCAACCAAAAGTGAATCAAGTACTATATTGGAAACACCAGCAATAACAGTAACCTTTAAACCTAAACCCGGCTTTTCTGCGGTGATGAAAAAGCTCTGAAAGGCATACTGCAAAACATATGCAGGTAATACACAGAGAATAATTCTACCGTATACTACACAAGTATTGAGCATATCACCTTTTGCACCGAGTAATGACATAACAGGTCGAAGAAAGATAATGCCAAGTACGGCAATGACAATACCAATAATAGCAGAAGTATAAACTAACATAGAAAACTGCTTTTTGGCCTCCTCCGGCTTACCTTCGCCCATGGTCTTTGCAATAATTGCACTGCCGCCCGTACCGAACATAAAGCCGACAGCACCCATAATCATAAGCAAAGGCATAACAAAGTTAACTGCGGTAAATGCAGTCTTGCCTACAAAGTTAGATATAAAAAAACCGTCAACCACGCTATAAATTGATGTAAATATAATCATAATGATAGACGGGAAAGTAAATTTTAGAAGCTTCTTATAATTAAAATGTTCTGAAAGTTGAATTTCCATCGTTGTATCCTTTCAAACCGCTTTCCAGCATAATAGCTGACAAACTGTGTTAATTCTTTTAATTGTATTAACTATAAGTTAAAAGAGCTTTTCCAATTTTTCTTTTAGTGCATCTCTATATCGTTCTGTTAGCTTCAAATACGTTTCAACTTCATCATCACTCCATTCAGCAAAAATCTCATTTTCAACTCGGTAAATCAACTCAATCTTTTCTCTGGCAAAGCAGATACCTTCATCCGTAAGGCATACAACTGTATTGCGTCCTTTGCCTTGTTCCAGATAGACAATACCATCTTGCTCCAAGCGTCGGATTGCTGAATTGATTGTTTGTCTGCTTATTCCGGACTGTTTGTATATTTCACTCTGCAAACAACGATAATTTTCGGCAAACAGAACATATAAGATGTTCTGTACGCTATCTGAAATGCCTGACTTGAAAGCAGCTTCGTGATAAAGTCCGTTGATTTCACTCGTCATATAATTGTACTTTCTCAAGTCATCCTGTGTTTGATGCATATCACACCTCCATTGTCTGAAATCGGACAAAAAACAGTATAGCCGATTTCGGACATAATGTCAATAGGATACACTAATGTTACAAGAAAAATTAAAAATGAGCTGTCGCAAATGAGTAAATTTGCGACAACCCATTTATAAAATTGATTTTCAATCACAAAAGCAACCTATTTTTACATCAATTACTTCATTTATTATGGCTTGCTGATTTTCTGTTGCAAAAATGTTGCCACGCATTTATTATAGTAAATTCCCACAATTTGACAACCTATTTTTGAAATGCTACACAGTAAAATCCCATTTATGAGTATAAATGTAAAATATCGCCTATGTCTTTTTTCGTCCAAAAGTCGTTGCAAAATAGGACTTTTAATAGAGCTAAAGCATAGCAAATCATTCGCCAATACCATTTTTCTTCTTATCCACCTTTATTACATGGTGCTAGCACCATGTATAAAACCATTAACAAAGAAAAATCTTGTTCCCACCAACCAATTGAAGAAAACTCATTCCCATAAACTGATAATTATCTCTCTATTAAAATGCCTTTCATATATTGGGTTTCATTATGAGTTGTGTATATTATTTCCTTTTCTTCTTCTGTGCAGCCGATTAGTATTTTAATTTCAGAATCTTTTTTCATTAAATCAACAATACACATTATGGCATCAATACTTTTACTTTCTTTTGTACCAACCCAAACATCAATGCCTGCTCCATCCATAGAAGAAGTGTTTTCCAAATAGCCATAGTCAACCTTATATATGAAATTAGGGAACTTAGGATGCACCGTTCCTTTTGGTCTATCAATTACTATTTTGGATTGTCTTACCAATTCGTCTAATGTTTCCCAAAAATCAATGTTAAATGTATCCATTTTCCCTCCAATATTTGTGTATTTATCTTATTATTCATTCCCACTCGACGGTTCCGGGGGGTTTTGAAGTGATGTCGTAAACTACACGGTTTACGTGTTCTACTTCGTTGATTATTCGATTCGACACTTTACCGAGAATTTCGTAGGGGATTTTTGCCCAATCAGCTGTCATAAAATCATCAGTCGTAACAGCTCTGATTGCTACAAGCTCATCATAGGTACGGGCATCGCCCATTACACCAACGGTTTTAACTCCGGGAAGCACGGCAAAAAACTGGCTCATCTGCTCTGCATAGCCGCATTTGTCCATTTCGTCACGGAGAATTGCATCTGCATCCTGTAAAATATGAACCTTTTCAGCTGTTACTTCACCTATTACACGAACACCGAGTCCGGGGCCAGGGAACGGCTGACGCCATACAAGTTGGTGTGGAATTCCAAGCTTTTCGCCTACCTCTCTCACCTCGTCCTTGAAAAGGTCTTTGAGCGGTTCAATTACCGACTCAAACTTAATGTCTTCAGGAATTCCGACCTGATTGTGGTGAGTCTTTATTTTTGCTGCGTCGCCCTTTCCGCTCTCAATGCGATCAGGGTAAATTGTACCCTGTGCAAAGAAACCGCTGCCGTAGCTTTCTCGGATTTTGCTCCAGAACACTTTGTAGAATTCTGTACCGATAATTTCTCTTTTCTTTTCAGGGTCAATAACTCCCTGCAACTTTGATAAAAACTCATCCTGACAGTTAATGCGTACAAAGTTCATATCAAACATCTTTGTAAAGGTTTCCTCTACAAAATCGCCCTCATCCTTACGCATAAGTCCCTGGTCAACAAATACGCAGGTAAGCTGTTTTCCTACAGCCTTACTTAAAAGTGCTGCTGCAACAGACGAGTCTACACCGCCTGAAAGTCCCAAAACAACACCCTTATCACCAATCTGCTCTCTAAGCTGTGCAACGGTTGTATCAATGAAACTTTCCATCTTCCAATCACCCTTACACTCGCAAACATCATAAAGGAAGGATTTTAACATATTTTTGCCGTTCTCGGTATGATTTACCTCGGGATGAAACTGCACACCATAGAGCTTTTTGCTCGGATATGACATTGCCGCTGTGGGGCAAACGGAAGTTGTTGCAGTAACGCTGAATCCCTCCGGCACTTCGCTGATATAGTCACGGTGACTCATCCATGAAATACCGCTCTCGGGAAGGTCTTTAAACAAAACATCATCTGTATTGTACTTTGTTTCGGTTTTTCCGTACTCACTTGACGAATTGTCAGATGCAGGAGTTACTACTCCGCCGAGCGAATAGGCCATAAGCTGGCAACCATAGCAAATACCGAGAATCGGAATTCCGAGTTTAAAAATTTCGGGTGTATAGTGCGGTGAGGTTTCATCATATACGCTGTTAGGACCGCCTGTAAAGATAATTCCCTTGGGCGCAATGTCCTTAATTTTCTGAATATCAACGGTATAAGGCAGGATTTCACAGTAAACATTACATTCACGTACTCTGCGTGCAATAAGCTGATTATACTGTCCGCCAAAATCAAGTACAATTACAGTTTCCTTATTATTCATAACATCTCATCTTCCTTTCTATTAACAAGCGGCTGTCTCAAAATTCAAAACTTTGAGGCAGCCTCTTAAATATTATCTGTAAATTATATCGCTTCTTGAAGGACCGTTTGATACCATTGTAATCGGTACGCCGATTTCTTTTTCTGCAAATTCAATGTATTCACGACATTCCTTAGGAAGCTTACTGTATTCGGTAATTCCCGAAATTGAGCATTTCCATCCCTTCAACTTTTTCAAAACAGGCTTACATCTCTTGAGCTTTGTTGTTGACGGGAAATAATCAATAATCTCACCGTCAAGCTCATAACCAACGCATACTGGAATTTCATCAAGATAGCCAAGAACATCAAGAACAGTGAACGCAACCTGCGTTGCACCCTGTACCATACAGCCGTAGCGTGTTGCAACAAGGTCAAGCCAGCCCATACGGCGAGGTCTGCCCGTTGTTGCACCAAATTCACCGCCGTCGCCGCCGCGTCTGCGAAGCTCGTCTGCTTCATCGCCGAAAATTTCGGAAACAAATTCGCCTGCGCCGACTGCGCTTGAATATGCCTTTACTACAGTTATAACATCCTTGATTTCATATGGCGGAATACCTGCTCCTACTGCGCCGTAGCCTGCGATTGTATTTGAAGAAGTAACCATAGGATAGATGCCAAAATCAGTGTCCTTAAGCGAGCCAAGCTGACCTTCCAGAAGAATGTTCTTGCCCTCTTTAAGAGCCTTATGAATAAAGTTGAAAGCATCTCCTACATATGGTGCAAGAAGCTCCTTATACTCCATAAGCTTATCAAAAACTTCCTGCTTGGTTATCGGGTCTTTATGATATAGGTTTGTAAGTGTTGCGTTCTTTATTTCAATAGCATGACGAATTTTCTCCTTGAGAGAATCGGGATCATCATAAAGCTCGTTAATCTGGAAACCGATTTTTGAATATTTATCGGAATAGAACGGAGCAATACCGCTTTTTGTTGAACCGAAAGAATTTTTGCCGAGGCGTTCTTCCTCGTAGCAATCAAATGCAACGTGATAAGGCATTACAATCTGCGCTCTGTCGGAAATTATAACGTTAGGCTCGGGAACTCCTCTCTCTTTGAGATGAGCCATTTCCTTTACAAAATTTTCAACGCTGAAGGCAACACCGTTGCCGATAATGTTTGTTATATTCTGATGAAAAACACCTGACGGCAGTTGATGAAGAGCAAATTTTCCGTAGTCATTTATAATTGTGTGACCTGCGTTTGCACCACCCTGAAAGCGGATTACGATGTCGCTGTTATCGGCGAGAACATCGGTAATTTTTCCTTTACCTTCATCACCCCAGTTAGCGCCTACAATTGCTTTTACCATAGTTCAAACTCCTTCTTGCAGTAGTAAGTTACAAAAACTGCATATATGATACAAATTATTATACGTTAATTTCAGGCTTATCGGACTCAATATCCTTGTACTTTTCAAGTATGGGATTTACATAGTCGTTTAAGAAATCCTCTGTCTGTTCCTTTGCCCTGCCTGTATATTTCTCGGGCTGAAGAATATTTTCGAGTTCCTCTAAAGTTACTCCGAATGCCTCGTCATTAGCAATTCGTTCAAGAAGATCGTTCTCGCCGCCCTCTTCTTTGATAACCTTTGAAGCAGCCATTGAGTGAACACGGATTTTCTCGTGAAGTTGTTGGCGGTCAGCGCCTCTCTTCTTTACTGCGTCCATCATAATATTTTCGGTAGCCATAAACGGAAGTTCTTTTCTTAAACGCTGTTCAATAACCTTTGGATAAACCACAAGTCCGTCAGCCACATTCGCATAGAGCGAAAGAATACCGTCAACAGCAAGGAATGCCTCGGGAACACTAAGGCGCTTGTTAGCAGAATCGTCGAGGGTTCTCTCAAACCACTGTGTTGCAGTGGTGAAATAGCCGTTTAATACGTCGCACATAACGTATCTTGAAAGCGAACCAATACGCTCACTTCTCATTGGGTTGCGCTTATAAGCCATTGCAGAGGAACCAATCTGATTTTTCTCGAACGGCTCTTCAACCTCTTTGAGATGCTGCAAAAGTCTTATATCATTTGAGAATTTGGACGCAGACTGTGCAATTGATGCAAGAACGTTCAAAAACTGCGAATCAAGTTTTCTTGAGTAAGTCTGCCCTGAAACAGGGAAACAAGCCTTGAATCCCATTTTCTCGGCAATCTTTTTATCAAGCTCCTTACACTTTTCATGGTCGCCGTCAAAGAGTTCAAGAAAGCTTGCCTGCGTACCTGTTGTACCCTTTGAACCGAGAAGCTTTGCTTTTGAAAGCTGGTATTCAACATCCTCTAAATCCATTAAAAGCTCCTGAATCCAAAGTGTTGCTCTCTTACCTACTGTTGTGGGCTGTGCAGGCTGAAAATGTGTAAATGCAAGAGTAGGAAGAGCCTTGTATTCATCAGCAAATTTTGAAAGGTTGCGTATAACGGTAACAATCTTGTTTCTTATAAGCTGTAAGCCTTCGGTCATAATTATAATATCTGTATTGTCACCTACATAGCAGGATGTTGCGCCGAGGTGAATAATTCCCTTTGCCTTGGGGCACTGAACACCATAAGCATAAACGTGTGACATAACGTCATGACGAACGAGCTTTTCCCTTTCCTGAGCAACATCATAATTGATGTCGTCAGCGTGTGCTTTAAGCTCATCAATCTGTTCCTGCGTTATCGGCAAACCAAGCTCCATTTCTGATTCTGCAAGAGCAATCCAAAGCTTACGCCATGTTCTGAATTTTTTATCGGGAGAAAATATATATTTCATTTCCTTGCTTGCATAGCGTGCTGACAAGGGTGATTCATATGTATTTTTTTCCATTATATACATCCTTTCAAAATTTGGATTATTATTAAATTAACATTTCTTTTTATCAAAGTTCATTCCGCCGCGTTCCTTACCCTTAAAGGTTACTTTGGTAACAGGAGCAGGATATTTTCCGGTAAAACAACCGTCACAAAATCCTATCGGTGCGTAATTTATCATTTCATGAAGCGAATCAACAGGTAAATATCCGAGTGAATCTGCTCCGCTTAATTTTGTGATTTCTTCAATTGTATGATTGCAGGCTATAAGCTCGCTGCGAGAAGGTATATCGGTACCGTAATAGCAAGGCCACAAAAAAGGCGGTGAGCTAATGCGCATATGAACTTCTTTTGCGCCTGCCTCACGAAGCATTGTAACAATTCTGTCAACCGTTGTGCCGCGTACGATACTGTCATCAATCATAACCACTCTCTTACCCTTTACCATATTTGCAATCGGGTTGAGCTTGATTCTAACACTTTTCATACGCTCTTTTTGGCTGGGTTTAATAAAGGTTCTGCCGATGTAGCTGTTCTTTACAATTGCTTTTTCGTACGGTATTCCAGATTCTTCGCTGTAGCCTATTGCGGCGTCAATTCCCGATTCGGGAACACCGATTACCATATCAGCCTCTACCGGATAAGTTTTTGCAAGAATACGTCCTGCCTGTTTTCTTGCCTCATAAACGCTTACTCCATCAATAAAGGAGTCGCTTCTGGCAAAATAAATATACTCAAAAATACAGAGAGATTTTTTCTTTTCGCCAAATTCGGGCTTTATACTGTGAACACCCTCATTATTGACAACAATAATTTCACCCGGTTCAACTTCGCGAATATATTCAGCTCCACAGGCATCAAGCGCCGCACTTTCACTTGCAAAAACAATTGAATCATTGTATTTTCCCATACAAAGAGGACGAAATCCGTGAGGATCACGAGCTGCAATAAGCTTTCTTGGGCTCATCACGAGCAGAGAATACGCTCCCTCAATAACCTGCATTGTTCGTGCAACAGCTTCCTCTACTGAGTGACATTTAAGTCTTTCTCTTGCTATTAGATAACAGATTACCTCTGAATCAATTGTAGTCTGGAATATTGCGCCACGCTGTTCAAGCTGTCTGCGAATTTCAACGGCATTTGTAAGATTTCCGTTGTGAGCAACCGAAAGCGTACCCTTTACATAACGCATAACAAGCGGCTGTGCATTTTCGAGCACAGAGCCGCCTGCTGTTGAATAACGAACGTGGGAAATACCCATTTGACCTTTTAATGAGTCGAGTATACCGTTGTTGAAAACTTCCGTAACAAGGCCCATATTTTTGTGATAATCAATTACACCGTCATCAGATACAGCAATCCCGCAGCTTTCCTGACCTCTGTGCTGTAGTGCAAGAAGACCGTTGTAGCAAGCGTAGGCAGGGTTAATTGTTCCATCGCTGAATATTCCGAACACGCCGCACTCCTCGTGCAAACCCTCTTTTGCAAAATTATCGAAAGAAAAATTCAAGGTTCCACCATCCGTTTTTTATAGAAATTGCAGTTAATTTATTATGCAAGACCTATGCGCTTCATCATCTCGGCATATGCCTCTTCTACTCCGCCCATATCACGGCGGAAACGGTCTTTATCAAGCTTTTCCTGAGTATCCATATCCCAGAAACGGCAAGTATCGGGAGAAATTTCGTCAGCAAGTAAAATCTGATCGTGGAATCTACCGAACTCAATCTTAAAGTCTATCAAATCAACATTGCACTCCTTGAAAAATTCAACCATAAGCTCATTAATGCGGAGCGCCATTTTTGAAATTGTGTCAATTTCTACCTTAGTAGCAAAACCTGCTGCTAATATGTGGTATTCATTTACCATCGGATCGCCCAAATCATCGTTCTTGTAGCAGAACTCAAGAACGGGTGTTTTCATAGGTGTACCCTCCGGAAGGCCAAGACGCTTTGAAAGGCTGCCGGCAGCCTTGTTTCTTACAATTACCTCAAGAGGTACAATTTCAACCTTTTTTAATACTGTATCTCTGTCGCTTAACTCTTCAACAAAGTCTGTTGCAATTCCGTCTTTTTCAAGGAGCTTAAACATAAAGTTGCTCATACGGTTGTTTACAACGCCCTTGCCGATGATTGTACCCTTCTTTTCGCCGTTGAAAGCAGTTGCATCATCCTTGTAGGATACAATGCAGTAATCAGGGTTGTCTGTAGCAAATACCTTTTTAGCTTTTCCTTCGTAGAGAAGTTCTTTCTTTTCCATTATTAATTCCTCCATACTACAGCTTTGGTAAACGATTTACGAATACCAAAACCAAAACTAAATAATAATACAACATATATTATAATATAGATTTTGAAAATTAGCAACCATATTAGAATTAAAAATAAAATTTTACATATTTTTTTAAAATTTCGGTAAATAAGCATATTTTTTAGCATAATGAACTGTAAAATGATATTTATTACTTTTTATTAATTCTTCTTGGACAATCATTATCACAACATTCTATACAATCAGTTGCAAACAGACAACATATCAAATAATCGCACTCATCACAACAACACATAATTTTTCTTCCAAATTTATCAATGTGCTCACCGTTTCCTAAACAATCTTTACCAAAATTTCCCGGCGTTAAACATATATCGCTTACAGCCTTAATCATTTTAACAACTCCACTTTATAGATTATTACATTATATAATGAGTTAATCTATATGTAAAGACATAAAATAAGATACTATCTAATAAATAAATAAGATATGGAGAAATACCTTATGATAAAATTAAAAGCGGCTGAGCTGTTAAATAAAAAAGGTAAAACAAAATACTGGCTTTATAAACAAATGGGAATGAGTTATCAGAATTTCAGCAAAATGCTTAATAATGAAACGAAATCAATTCAATACAGTAATATAGAAGCTCTTTGCCAAATTCTTGAGTGTACTCCTAATGAGCTTTTTGAATTTATGGAAGATGTAGATTAAATTTATAAAAAATTTACTTGATTTTTTTCTTTTAGTATTGTATAATAATTTACGCACTTGCCGGTGTGATGGAATTGGCAGACGTGACGGACTCAAAATCCGTTGATGGCGACATCGTGTGGGTTCGAGTCCCACCACCGGCACCATAACTGGACACCAATTTTGATACAATGGGTATCACGATTGGTGTCCAGTTTTTAAGAAATTAACAAGGAGGTAATCGCATGATTGCAAGCAAGCTGAGACTTGGTGATGAAGTACGCGTTGTTGCGCCATCCAGAAATCTAACAGAAGTGAGACAGGATGTGCATCATCATGCGGTTGACTTCTGGCGCAAAGAAGGGTTTAATATTACCTTTTCCAAGAACAGCCGAGAGATTGGAAAGTTCCATTCCTCCAGTATCGCATCACGGATTGAGGACATCCATGAAGCATTTTCCGACCCAAATGTAAAGATGGTCATTACCTGTCTGGGCGGCTTTAATTGCAATCAGCTCCTGCGTCATCTTGACTATGATCTGATTGCGAAGAATCCAAAGATCCTTTGCGGATTTTCTGATATCACTGTCCTGCATAATGCTGTCTATGCCAAAACAGGGCTTGTCACTTACCATGGTCCACACTATGGCACATTCGCCTTCGATCGAGAAGCTGAATACACCCGCAAAGCATTTTTCGATTGTGTGATGAAAGATACTCCCATCATGGTTACACCCTCTGAAACGGCGGCGAAATATCACACCATCCAAGAAGGTACTTGTGAGGGGACAATCATCGGCGGCAATCTTTGTACGTTGAATCTGCTGCAAGGAACCCCATATATGCCCGACATCCGTAATAAGGTGCTGTTTCTGGAAGATGACAATATCATGGGCGACTATTTCTGCTATGAGTTTGACCGCAATCTGGAATCGCTTTTGCAGATCGAGGGTGCGGACACAATCAAAGGCATTGTCTTTGGACGGTTCGATGATAGTTGTGGATTGATTGTTGAAACCATCGCAGACATTATCCAGGATAAAGTGCCAGCCAACATCCCTGTGATCTTTGGGGCAGATTTCGGTCATGTTTTTCCAATGATTACATTTCCAATCGGAGGCACTGTGAGAATCCAGGCAAACAAAAATATGGCTGAGATTTCTATTTTAAGCCACTGAACACTGTGGTATGCGAATGGGTGTGCACCTTTTAATTATTCCCAAACCATTTATCAAAAGGTCAGTTTGGGTGTGCGGTTGGCATCAAAACAAGTCACTACTTTCAAATAATACAACCGATTTTGATACAAGGTCGGTTGTATTTCTTTTTGCATTAGAATCCCTTGTTTCAAGGGGGTTCTATGATTTTAGGGATAAAATTCAATAACCGCTGTGAGAACTTTCACGGCGGTCTTTTTGCTTTTTCGGCGGTTTCAGACATTTCTGAAATTACATTTTGAGTAATTTAACTTTTTTCGTGTGAAAGGCAGGCGAACAGGAGCAGATTATTGATACCATTCACCGCCACACGAAAGGTAGGTCGGTTGAAATGTTCATAAATACAATATATAATAGTAAAAAGCGGTTAAATAAATCGAAGTTTTGGATGGTGAATGATATATGGGTATAATGGGATTAAGCTGTATTTTTCCTGTTCCCAATATAAAGAAAACTGCGGAATTTTATGTGTCAAAATTAGAATTTAGTGCAGTTGAATATTTGGAATGTAAGGAACCTCATATTTGTCTTTATAAAGACAGTGTTGAAATTATTTTACTACAATCGAATACGGATAAAGTATTGCCCAATCGTAAATTATACGGATATGGCTACGATGCGTATTTATATACAGAAAATCAGAAATCACTTGAAAAAGAGTTCATTGAAAAGGGCGTAAAAATTATTAACTCTTTGAATATAACTGACTATCAAAACAGTGAGTTAGTTGTTGAAGATTTAGACGGTCGCTGGCTTGCTTTTGGATTGAAAATAAAGAACTAATCCAACCTTTGGTTTATTGAACAAAACAACTTAAAAATGCGTTTTTCAGATTTACGTCTTTTTTACCCAGTACGTCCTTGTACCAATTTCAGTAATCTTTACTAAATAAGGCAACTGATATTAATACAAAGAGTTTGAAAATCTTATAACTTCATGATACAATTAAAACGATAAATCGGAATTTGGAGTTTAGTTATGTTTGAGGATATTTTTAATAGGAAAAAGTGTAATTTTAAAAGAATATCTGCTTATGGGTTCATTATAAAAGACGGAAAAAGAATATATGAAACAAACATAATTGATGGTACCTTCAAGCTCTTTGTCCTTATAGCGGAAAATGGAAATGTGGATACTAATTTGATTGAGATTGAAAATAGTGAGCCATATGTACTGTACAAAACAAATGCTACGGGCGCTTATGTTGGAAAAGTCAGATCAGCAGTTGAAGCCGTACTAATAGATATTGCCAATAACTGTTATGATACATCAGTTTTCAAAACAAATCAGGCGCAAATGGCAATAGAATACGTTCGTAAAAAATATGGTGATGAGCCGGAATTTTTATGGACGAAATCTCCGAATAACGCAGTGTTGAGAAGAAAAGACAGTCGAAAGTGGTACGCCGCAATTTTGACGGTAAGCGGAAGGAAAATAGGTCTTAACACTGATAAAATCGTGGAAATTATAGATCTGCGTATGAAAGCGGACGATAGAGATAATATATTATCCAGAGAACATTACTACCCCGGCTGGCACATGAACAAAAAAAGTTGGTATACACTTGTTCTTGATGATTGTGTTGCGGACGAGGAAATAAAACTTCGAATAATAGAAAGTTATGAATTGGCAAGAAAATAAAAATCATATTTTATGGGACTTTGGAAATTTCTGGTTTATAGAACTAAACAGTATAATGACATTTCAGCTCTTTTGATTTCGTATGTCTTTACCTAAAAACTCCCCAATTTGTTTTGAGAACAAATTGAGGAGTTTTCGTTAAGTACATTTCATACGTGAAGTTACTTTGTAGTTTATTGCACACAAAAATCTATCAAAATCATATTTATTTCTTAATCGGAATCCAAATTTCGCTTTTATAGTCGGATGACATATTATCGCAAATTGTGTAATACTCGATTTCAGGGATTTCAGCGTGCTTGTAACCTGAATTTGGCAGCCACTCAGAATATATCCTGCCCCAGATATCCTGCATTCTGTTCGGCAACGGTCTGAGAGGACCGATAACTTCAAAAATTGCCCAGCTTGATTTTGGAATTGTTATCTCCTCAAAGCCTTCAGGACAAGAGCTGTCGCTCATTGTGCCAATCCAATAATCAAAACCGTTGTTGTACATATCGGCACAAAGTCCGACAAGGCATTGCTCAGATGCAATCTCTAAAAGTTTTTTGCACTTTTCTTCGGGAAATTCATCCCACATTTTCGGGATTTCTTTAAACTGTTGATTGTTCACAGTTGAAAACCATTTTTTAACTCCGATTACTTTTATCGGTTGTTTTTCTTCAATTCTGTAGTTCATAGCAGTGACTCCTTTTATTGATAATACAAAGGTGATTTTTCCGTATGACTTGAGCACCGCATTGCCGTTTCGCGCCTTTGTCGGCGTTACGCCATGAAGTGCTTTGAACGCTCTACCGAAAGCATCGGGAGAATTGTAGCCGTATTTCAGCGCAATATCCGTAACACTCTCTTTACTGTTAAGAAGATCAAAAGCTGCAAGGGTTAACCTTCTGCGCCGTATGTATTCGGAAATTGAAACGTCGGTTATCGACATAAACATTCTCTGAAGATACCACTGCGAACAGCATGCTGCTTTTGACAAATCGGACATTTTAATTTCATACATCAAATTCTCTTCAATATATTCAATTGCGTTGTTCATACTTGTGAGCATATCCACGTTTATCACCTCAAGTTTATTTTATCATCATATAATAAAAATTACCCTGCATTTTTTGTAATATAGTGCAGGATATTATTAATATAGCAAAAGTAATAAGACTTATCAATATTTTATTTTTCTTGATTCATAGTTTTTCTTATAATATATTTAAAATATTTCTTTTAAATATATTAAAATTGTGCTTATTTTTGGTAAAATAAAAAAAATCAATGAAAGCTGTGGTTTTATGACTAACAAAAATTTGATTGACCTTGAAGCTATGTCACCCGAACAAATTGACAAAATAATCAGAAAAGCAAAGAAAATTATGCAAAGTCCTGCTGATTACAGGCATGCGTGCGACGGAAAAATTCTTGCAACGCTTTTCTATGAGCCGAGCACAAGAACTCAAATGTCATTTCAGACCGCTATGTTAAAACTAGGCGGTCGTACTATAGGATTTGACAACCCGATGAATTCTTCGGTTGCAAAGGGTGAAAGTCTGAAAGATACCATTAAGATTATAAGCGGTTATGCTGATATAATCGCAATAAGACATCCTGTTGAGGGCACTGCTATGGCGTCTTCCCTGTATGCTGACGTACCCGTCATCAACTGCGGTGACGGAGGTCACCTCCACCCAACGCAGACTTTGACTGATATTGTGACTTTGAGCTGTGAAAAAGGCAGGCTTGATAATCTTAAAATCGGCGTTTGCGGCGACCTGCTTAACGGAAGAACTGTTCATTCGCTGATTAAAACTCTTGCTAAATATGAAAACAACTCATTCGTTCTTATTTCTACAAAAGAATTAAGCGTGCCGCTTTACATTATTGACATTCTCAATAAAAACGGCTGTAAGTATGAAATTTCTCATAGCCTTGCCGACGCAATTTCTGACCTTGACGTGCTTTATATGACAAGAATACAGCGTGAACGTTTTAAAAATGATGAAGAATACGAAGCACAAAAGAATGTTTTTGTACTTGACAGTGAAAAACTCAACAAAGCAAAAGAAGATATGATTATTCTTCATCCTCTGCCAAGAGTTAATGAAATTACAGTTGACATTGACGATGATCCGAGAGCGCTGTACTTTAAGCAGGCTCAATACGGAATGTTCGGCAGAATGGCGCTTATTCTTTTACTTTTGCAGGACGAGGATTTTACTATCGCCTCAAGAGAAACAAAGGTAATTGAATGCAGATGCACCAACCCGAAGTGCATAACACAGACAGAAGAATATCTTCCTAACCTGAGCTATGAAAAATTGGGAATGACAATGTGCGATTTCTGCGACAAACGAATTGATTGAGGAGAAACTTATGAATAAAAAAACATCACAAAAAAAGAACATCTTTAACAAAGAAAAAAGTGCCGCAAGCACAGCTATTATTGCCTCTCTCGCCTATCTCGTTTTAGGTTTTATTATGATGTTATTCCCTTCATCAATCAGTAATGTGCTTTGCTATACACTGGGTATTGTGCTGACGGTTTACGGTTTATTCAATATAATTTCATTTTTCCTGAACAAGGAACACAATTTATATTTTGAACTAATTGTTGGTGTTGTTGCCACTGCTTTTGGAATTTTCACTCTGTTTTCTCCTCAATTGATTGTAAATATAATTTTCGTTACCATAGGAATTATCATAATTATAGACAGTCTTATGGATATCAAACATTCCTTTCAGCTTAAAGCGCTTGGTATGAAATACTGGTGGGTATGTTCTGCGGTTTCGGTTTCAGTAATAATTCTGGGATTGTGCACAATCTTCTTTCCCGGTTTTTTCGGCGATTTTTTAATTTTCCTTTTAGGAATTATAATGATTTATGAGGGCATTTCGGGACTTTCAATAATCGGGTTCTTCAGTCATTATTCAAAAAAGTGTAAAAACGATAAGATGATTGACGCTGATGCGACCGATATTAATTAAACTTACATTGAAAAATCACTCTGAATTCAGGGTGATTTTTATTTTTAATTAAAAAAACCATTGACTAAATTTTATAAATTTTTTATAATATTACATATACATAGAAAGGAGTTTTTTACGTGAAAAAATTATTCAAAAGAACACTGTCTGTTGCTTTATCGGCTTTGATGGCATTTTCGGCGCTTTCATTTTCTGCTTCTGCCGCTAAAATCGAATCAGCTCAGACAAGTGCAACAACATCAACACAATCAAATCCGTATGGACTTACGGAAAAAATCAGTGATGGTGTAATTCTTCATGCTTGGTGCTGGAGCTTTAACACTATCAAGGAAAACCTTCCTAAAATTGCCGAGGCAGGATATACGTCTGTCCAGACCTCGCCGATAAATGAATGTAAGGTCGGCGACAACGGCGGTATGGATCTTATGGGCAACGGCAAATGGTATTATCATTATCAGCCAACCCTTTACACTATCGGCAACTATCAGCTTGGTACACTTGAAGAATTCAAGTCACTTTGCAGTGAAGCACAGGAATACGGAATACATATTATTGTTGACGTGGTTGCAAACCACTGTTCAAGCGACTACAATGCTATTTCTTCAACAATCAAAAATATTGAGGGCGGCGCCTTCCATGATTCTTTTGGTATCGGCGACTACAACAATCGTTATCAGTGCACACAGGGTGAGCTTCTCAATTTAAAAGACCTCAACACACAGAATGTAAATGTTCAGAATATGATTCTTGACTATCTCAAAAGCTGTGTAAGTGCAGGTGCAAGCGGTTTCAGATATGATGCCGCAAAACACATTGAGCTGCCCGACGAAAAGCCCGAAAACGGAAAAGACTTTTCAAGTGATTTTTGGCCTACAATTCTTAACAATGGTTCAGAATTTCAGTACGGTGAAATTTTGCAGGATTCAGGCAGCCGAACTGCTGACTATGCAAAATATATGAGCGTTACAGCATCTTCATACGGCAGTATAATCAGAAACGCAGCTAAAAGCGACAACTTAAACGCTGAAAATCTTGTTGACTACCGTTCTGACGGAGCTCCTAACGATAAGCTGGTAACTTGGGTTGAATCTCATGATAACTACACGGGTGACGGCACATGGTCACAGCTTGATAATCTTGACATCAGACAGGCATGGGCTGTAATTGCCGCAAGAGGCGAAACTACTCCCCTGTTTTTCAGCCGTCCTGACGAAAGCAGCACTACAAATCAGTGGGGCAAAAATAAAATTGGCGAGGCAGGCGACGATAATTTCTGTCATCCCGAAGTTATTGCTGTAAACCAGTTCAGAAATGCAATGGTAGGTCTTCCCGATAATCTTTCAAATCCGACTGGCGACAACAGTCTGCTTATGATTGAAAGAGGAAGTGCAGGCGCTGTTATTATCAATGCATCCAACAACGATGTTGTGCTTGACTGCGCTACTGATGTTACAGACGGAACATATACTGATGAAGCATACGGCGGTTTGTTCGATGTAACCGACGGTAAATTAAACGGTACTGTAAAAGCTAACTCTATTGCGGTCATATACAACAGCACTCTTGTTAAACAACCGGTTGTTTCGCTTTCAAAGAACGGCGGAGAGTTCAGAGGAACTCTTACACTTACATTAACAGCAAGAAATACAACCGAAGCTACATATCAAATAGGCAACGGAAAGCCTGTACCCTTTGTTTCCGGCGATACAATCACAATTGGCGCTAATATGGCTGAAAACGAAACACTTGACATCGTTCTGTACGGCAAAAACAATGAGGGCGACACAACTACAAAAACATACACCTTTAGAAAGCTTGCTGCTCCTTATATTGACGGTGAAACGACAGTTTACTTTGATAACAGCAAATATAACTGGGACAAAATAAATGTTTATGCCTACTATCGTGATGACAGCGGTAGGGTTATAAACAACGGCGAATGGCCAGGCGCTAAAATGACCGACTTGGGCGGAGATATGTACGGATACGTTGTAAATCCCGACTGGGATTATTCGACTGCCTACATTATTTTTAATAACGGAAGCGGTACGCAGTATCCGTCAGAAGTTGGATATGAAATCAAAAAAGGTGAAAGCAAAATATTCAACGGAAGCGGACTTGACGATTATGTTGTTGATATTCCGACAAGACTAAAGGGCGATGTTGACAACGACGGCATAGTTAATGTAAATGACGCAACCTGTATTCAAAAATTCACAGCTGAAATTATGGATTCAGACGGCAAGCCGTTTATTGACGTGAACAATTCTGAGGATATTTACGCAAGCGACCTTAACGGCGACAACGTAATCGACATTAAGGACGCAACCGAAATTCAAAAAATGATTGCCGGATAAAATTTATAGTGCATAGTAACAGCCTGCTTTGTAGATAAAGCAGGCTGTTTTTACAGTTTAATATATTTACCGAGATGAACTGAGCAGATTATACACTCCGAAACAGTCATTTCTGTTGACTGTTCCATAGCCAGTTTGTAAATTTCAAGCTGTTTTTTATAAAGCTCGGTAAGTTTTGAAATATCTTTTATCCTGTCTGTTTTATAGTCAACGATTACAAGATTTCCGTTTTCTTCAAACGCTACGTCAACAGCACCCTGAACTATAATTTCAGCATCTGTTCCTGAATTTTCACATTCGTCAAAAACCTGCGAAGATTTAAGTTTTGCGCTGAATTGTTCCTCACGATATACAGCCGGTGATTTGATTATACGATTCACAAGCTCTGAATCAAGCAGGTTTTTCATCTTTTCTCTGTCAATCAGATCGGTCTGTTTCTCTGAAAGCAAACCGATATTTTTTAATCTTTCAATTTCACTGTTAATACTTTCTTTTGCATTTAAGAAATTGCAATACTGTAAGAACTTATGATGAGCCGTACCCCTGTCAACAGCGGCAGCTGTATCTTTATTTAGAAACGATGGTTTTGTCAAAACCTTCTCAAAATAATCACTGTCGCTGTGAGAAATCTGAGATGCACTCACCTTTTGCGGAAGATTCATAATATCTGCATTTTTATACTTAAATGACAGATTTGCTTTTAAAAGCTCAGCATAATCAAAGCCTTCACTATCTGTAACGCTTTTAAATATTTCTTGGTGATATTTAGAAGTATCCTTGGTTTTACCGAAAATGTATTCTTCTTTATCAATAACTTCAAAATGCCATGGCAAAGTATCAGTATGAGTTATAGGTTCGACTGACGGATTAATTCTCTTTCGCAGGTTATTAAGTGAAGGGTGTACAAGCGCACAAAGCAACAACCAGTCGGATATACCCGAACTTCTTACTACAGTAAAAGGCTCAATAATATTACCGAATACTATTTTTGAATAGAGGTTTGAAAGATATTTCTCAGCATTCTTTTTTGAACCGACTGTAATCAGCTTTTCTTTTGCTCTTGTCATTGCCACATAAAGCACACGAAGCTCCTCGGCAATTTCATTTTGTGCAATTTCTATTTCAACAGCAAGCCTCGGCAAAGTATTATAGTGGCATATTCCATCTCTCTTTTTTATGCCGAGTCCTGCAACACTGTCGATTAGCACGTCGCTTTTTAAATCGGCTTTATTAAACTGTTTAGCAGTATCGGCAAGAAAGCACACAGGAAATTCAAGACCTTTTGAAGCGTGAATACTGAGCACCCTAACGCTGTTTTTTGAGTCCGAATCAGCTGATGCAGCAGGAAGCTGTGTTCCGTTTTCAACAAGTTTGTCAATGTAAGAAATGAAATCGGAAAGTGTTTTGTATCCGTTTGACTCAAAACTTCTTGCATAGATTCTTAAAAGGTCAAGGTTTCGCATTGGTGTTTCTCCGCCCTTAACAGCGGCAGTTATGGCTCCGATTGCTGTTGAATCATAGATTTTTCCGATAAGTTCATCAACCGAACAAGTGTATGAATAATTTTTCAGCTGTTCAAGCTGAGAGAGAAATTCCTTAGTCTTATCACTTTTTGAAGAGTAATTTTTTACAGCCGAATATAGGTTGGAATTACGATTATCAGCTCTGATTTGAGAAAGCTCATCGGGTGTGAAACCGTAAATAGGACTGCACATAACCGACAAAAGCGGAATGTCAAGTGCAGGATTGTCAATAACACGAAGAATATTTAAAATAATCTTTACTTCATTTGCTTCAAAGGAGTTTTCTTTATTCTCGCTGAAAGCAGGGATTCCGTTATCTATAAGAGTTTTCACGTAGGTTTGGGCCGTGTTTTTGGTACTGCGCAAAATTACTGCAAAATCTCCGTATGTTGCTTTTCTCTGAGTATCGCCGTCCTTAACAAGAAATCCCGAACTCATCATTGAACGAATTTTATTTGCAATAAATTGAGCCTCAACTTCAGCAGAGTCATAATCTTCAAATACTGATTTTTCTATTAAAGAAATTTCAAAACCGCAGTCATCACTGTCGGGATAGCTTGCGCCGACATTTAACATTTCGTCTTTTGTATAGTCCATTTGTGCGGACTGCTTTGTCATAAGGTTTGAAAAGATAAAGTTTACCGTATCGCAAACTTCTTTTCTACTTCTAAAATTCTTATCGAGAATTATTGTTGCAGGATATGCGGGATTATTCTCGTCATATTTTTCATACAAATCTTTGCGGTTAATAAAAATCTGAGGTTTTGCCTGACGAAAACCATAAATACTCTGCTTTACGTCACCTACAACAAAAATGTTATTCTCTTCCCTGCTTACGCACTTGAAAATCAAATCCTGAACATCATTAACATCCTGAAATTCGTCCACAATTACCGCATCATAGCGGTTTGAAATTTCATAAGCAACTGATGTTTTTTGATAAGTATCATCAAACGGTTCGGCAAGCAATTTAACAGTAAGCAGTTCAATGTCAGAAAATGAAAGAATATTTTTTTTGCTTTTTAAATCGTTAAATTCTCTTAAATATTCACGCACAAGGTCAAACAGCGTTGATACAAGACCATGCAGTTCTTTCATTTCACCGATAACCTCTTCCTCACTGTTGCAAAAATAAAGCTGAACCGACTTAATGGCTGACTTAACTTCATCTCTGTTGGCAGCAACGGCAACTTTTAAGGGATTTTCTTTATATCCCTTAGGAGGCGTAAGTCTGGCGGCTGAAAAAGACAGTGCAGCCGAACAAATATCGTTCCAAGAATCAGAATAGAGTTTTTTTAGAAGATTTTCAAGAAAAACCAAGTCATCTTCTATTTTAGGTGCAAAAGATTTATGTAATTTTTCATCGTTTTCAAGAATCTTGAGTGAATTTTGAGTAAGATTAATTGCGTGATGAACCGTAGTTTTTGTGTATTCAATTATAATTTTGCCCCATACTGACTCGGCAACTGAGCTTTCAGCGTAATTTGAAAGCATATCGTCAAGCCATTTTTCAGGAAACGGCTGTGTTGAAAGAAAAGTACAGATTTTTAGTACAGCTTCACGGAGATTAACATCACCTGTCTTGCTTGAAAATGCATCAAGTAAAGCTATAAATTCATCACTGTCAGAAGAATAAAAGGTGTTGAAAGCATTATCGAGTGCGGTTTTTCTTAAAACATCGAGTTCACCCTCATCAGCAATTCTAAAGTCACGTGATACTCCGAGCGAGTGAAAATATTCACGCACTATATCTGAACAAAAGCTATCGATTGTGGAAATGCTTGCAGTATACAGAAGCTGCTTTTGTTTAAGAAGATTTGGGTTATAAGGGTCATTTTTCAATAACTTGTTAATTGCTTTTGAAATACGTTCCCTCATTTCAGCGGCGGCTGCCCTTGTAAAAGTAACAATTAACATTCTGTCAACGTCAATTGGGTTTTCACTTCTTGTTATAAGGTTTATCACTCTTTCAACAAGCACAGCTGTTTTTCCAGAACCTGCTGCAGCTGAAACAAGCACGGAGCCGTCGGTTGCAAAGATTGCATTTTTCTGTTGTGTTGTCCATTGTCTGTCCATTAACACTCACCTTGATTCTCGATTTCATTGTCAATTGAAGAATACACCTCGTCATTTGTGACATCAAATGTGTTTACAAAACTGCTTACTCTGTACGCACACACGCTGTCATACGGGCAATATTCGCAGGCATCATGTGCACCCTTTGCAGGAGAAGCCTGTATGTTGCCATTGTAAAGTTCTTTTCCCATTGAAACAACTGTGTTTTCAAGCTTCCTGAAAATTTTGCCGAACTGCTCAAGGTTTGCAATACTGCGTTCTGAAACCGCTGTATCAAGCTTAATTTTAACAGGGATATACTTGCCTGATTCGGACTTATCCATTCCTTTGATTACTTTGACGTCATCAAGAACAAGTCCGTTCATTTTGAGCGCTTTGTCTATTTCAGAAGTAATTTTTTCATCTTCAATCTTTGACTGTGAAGAAACAACAGGAACGGTTGCAGGCATATACAGTATTCCTGCCGGAGTGATTTTTCCGTATTTCTCAGTTCCGTTAAGTTTTATTGAATATAGATACAAAAGCATCTGTAAGTTAAGTCCGTAGAGAATATCAGAAAGTTTAAATTTTTTTGTGCCTGTTTTATAATCGATAATTCTCAGGTATTTTTCACCATCTTTTTCCATAACATCAACACGGTCAACATATCCGCTGACTGCTATGTTATGACCGTCAGGCAACTTTACAGTGTATGACGGAATATCTCTGCCGATTTTTAGCTCACAGTCAAAGACGTCGAAGTCACTTTGCGAGAGTTCAAAAATAATATGCTTTAAAAGAATAAAAACATTATCGGAAAGTGTTTTCAGATTATAAAGAAATGCTTTTGTTCTTTTTTCTGCACCGCCGAAATACTGTTCAATGTATTCTGAAAGTAAATTACCAATATAATTTTTCAAATCATCATCTGACATTGAAGAATATTCAAGCTTATTAAAGTCGGTAAAAAACTTTTCAAGAATATAATGTACAAGAGTTCCGTACTCCATAGGATTGATTTCTGCTCTGCGGCGCTCCTTTATGTTAAGTCCGTAGTTGCAAAAATAAGCAAATCTGCAAAGACTGAACTTTTCAATTTGCGACGCTGAAATATTCAGATTATCACCAAAAAGTTTTTCTGCATTTTCAGGATTTTCAATCTTAAACGGTGAATTATCTATTGAACGGTGGACGGCATTATACTGTGAAGAATAGCAGTTATCAGCAGAAAAATAATCACCGAGGGTTTTCATCTCAGCACAGTTGCCTGCGATTGACCTAGCGTATTCCTCAAAGGCAGGTCTTAGTGCATACATAGCATCTTTCTTTCTGTTAAAATCTGCCTTATCAAACATTATTATATTCGGAAAGGTCTTTCTGATTTCTTCAAAAATTACTGACGGAGTATACGGTGCACCAAGTAAATCAGCAGAAGGATAGAACACATATAGTCTTTCAGAGGGTGAAGTCATACAACTGTATGCCATAAATGTTTCAAGGTCGGCAAGGTCGGAAAAGTCATCGGAAAGTTTTAAGTCGTTAAGAGAAAGCATTTTCAGCTCAAATGATGAGAAAACTCCCGAACAATGCGGAACAGCAGGAAATTCTCCGTCAATACAGCCTATAAGAAAAGTTACCTTTTGCTTTGAAACTCTCACACGCTGTGCGGTTGTTATTGTCACGCTGTCTATGGTCTGGGGTATCTGCATTAATTCAATGGAAGAAATCTGAATTGACAGAAGCTCATAATATCGTTTTGGAGATACAGGCGTATCACCGATAACTGCAACAGTCTTGTCAAATGCATCCATTAAAAAATTCCACACTCTGATTTGCTCTGCACCGAGTCCCTTTTTCACTCCGTTTTCAAGTGTATCATACATACCGTTGAGTGCGTCCTGAACTTTAAGCTCTGTGAGAAGATGATAGAGAAGTTCGGTTATTTCTCTGCCGTTTTTATTTTTTATATTTTCCTTGAACTTTAAAAGCGGCTCAACTACGGATTTTCTGACACTTTCTGCTGTTTCAAGATTTTTCTTGTCATCATCAGAAAAAGTCGAAGAAAATCCCCTCGGATTCTGAGTAAATTCAGATTTAAAGGCAGAATTATTAATATTCCAGATATATGTATAATTTTCAAATAGGCTTATATTTTGAGATGAGTTTTCAGTTAGTCCTGTTTTGAGCAGAGAAATTACGTCATCACGCTCAAAATTGTCAAGAATAATTCTGAATATTAAATTGACTAAACGAACAACAGGCTTAACCTCAATATCGCTTTGAGAATCCATAAAATACGGAATTTCGTATTTTTCAAAAACAGTGTTTATTATCCCCTTATACGGCGCTGTATCGTGACAGATTACGGAAATATCATTATAAAGATAATTTTCCTCAATAATCAAATGCTTAATCTGCCTTGCAACAAATTCACATTCCTCATATCTGTCGGAAGCTGAATAGAGAATTATATATTCGGGATTTTTTAAGCAAGGCGAAATATGATTCCTGAACACAGATTTTTCAAGAAGTTCAAGCTCGTTATTTGAAAACTTTTTATTATCGGTGAGTTTTACGGGTGTTTTGATGTCAATACAATCGCTTTTTGCAATCTTTTTGAGCGTTTTATACGTAGACTGCGAAGTTGTAAAAACCTCTTCCCTTCCGTCGCTTTCAGGGTCAAGCGTAAGCGTAATAAAAACAGAATCGCTCTGTGACATTATTAAACGCAGAACTTTTAACTGCTGAGCCGAAAATCCACTGAATGAATCAACAAAAATTGTATATCCGTCAAAAATATTATTCTCCAAAAGAATATTGTATAATCTTGTCAGATCATCAAGAGGGTCAACGTAACTTTGTGAAAGAATAGCATCAAACGCGTCAAGAATTAACGCTGTTTCGTATAGCTTTGTTTTAAGCGTTTCATTTTTCACACTTTTTGAAACCTCGTAAAGAGTATCGGTTGAAACGCTGTTCTTTTTGCAGTCAGACAAAGTTTGCAACATTGTTTCCGTAAGGGATTTTGTGTTCTTAGTCTTTAAAAGTTCTAGTTTTTCAGTAAGCTGTTCAAGCGCTATATTCATAATAACCGCACGTGTACCGCTGTCTATAACATTTTGCGAAAGATTTCCCGTTTGTTCAAAAACAAATCTGCAAAGTCGGGAAAATCCAAATACTTTGATGTTCTTTGAAAGACGTGCTCCAAGGAGATTTAAAAAAGCTTTTTCTGTTTCAAATGTGCTCATATCAGGAACAAGCATCAGAATTTTATTGTTTCCGCTTTTTGTAAGCTCTGAAATTTTATCATACACATATGTTGTTTTGCCTGTTCCGCTTTTTCCTAAAATAAACCTAAGCATACTGCACCTCACAATTCAAAATATAATTTGGGGAGTATGAATATAATATACCATATTTGATGTGTCATTAAAAGGACTTAACCGAACCAAGAACATATTTTTTCAAAAATTTCTACTATTTTAAACTTATATTCGTATTTTTCGCTTTTAACAATATCATATTGGCTATCATTAAAAGTTTCTTTTGCGGCTTTGTCCTGACTTTCTTCTGTTGAAATACAGATTGACGGATACATTACGCACCACCAGTTATGTCCTTCTCCTCTGCCAATTGTTATTCTAAGAGCATCATACATTCCCGACGGCAGAGTATAGTTTTCGTATTTTCTGGTTGTAAAGTACATTTTTGTAATCTGTGCAGTTACCTGATAACTGTATCCGTTATCGTTAACTTCTTTTTGCGCTGTGTTGCAGATGTCCAGAAGGTTTTCAGAAATAAGATTTTCTGCTTCCTCTTTTGACTGCACGTTTTCAAAAGTCGACTCAGTGTACAAAAGAACTTTATCCCTTACTTTCAGCTTTAAATCCTGATCATAACCTTCGTCCGAATTTGCAAGAATATGAAGTCTGAAAACTTCGTTGGAAATTTCCTTACATTCAGTATGAAAAGGTATCATTGAGTATATTACGGTAAGTACAAAAGCAATGCAAGCAGATTTAATTAAAAGTTTCATAAAAATAACCTGTCCTCTCTTTTTTTAGAGTATGGACAGGTTATTGGTAAAATATTCCTTAAATGATTATTTCAAAAAATGAATTATTAATCTATCCTGCAACCGTCTTTAATAGGTTTACAGAGAAATACTTCTTTATAAGATTCTTTGAGCCTTTCATAGCATTTTTTTGCTTTGCGTGGTGAAGTAAAAACAGAAAAAACAGCCGAACCCGAACCGCTCATTCCTGCTCCCCTTGCCTTACAGTCAAGCATAATCTTCTTGATTTTGTTGACCTCGGGTATTGAAAGTGCAAGCTCAAAATCATTAAAAATTGTAGTGGAAATAAAAAACATATCACGGCTGTAAAGCGCTTTTATCATTTCATCTGTATATGATGCGTGTGGATTTAATGCATCAACCTTTTTATAAGCGTCAGCGGTAGAAACACTTATAGAGTCAGGCTTGCAAATTACAATGTCAGAGCAATTAAAACTTGGGAGTTTTTTTAGATTTGTGCCTATTCCTGTTGCAAGCTTTGTTCCCCCTGTAAGGCAGAAAGGAACGTCTGCGCCGACCTTTTCGCAAATCTCGTGCATTTCAGCAGGCTTTAATCCTGCGCCGAAAAGTCTGTTTAAGCCGAGAACAACTGCCGCTCCGTCACTGCTGCCGCCTGCAAGACCCGCTTGAGTGGGGATTTTTTTATCAATATCAATATGAACACCCTTAATATCCATACGACAATAATCAAAAAATCGGTAAGCCGCCTTTGCACAGATATTGCTGTCGTCACAAGGAACACCCTCATAATTGCAGGAAATTGTAACACTTTCGCTGTCATTGTCAGTAAGGGTTACCGTGTCATACAAAGAAACACTCTGCATTACAGTTGAAATTTCGTGATAACCGTCAGCACGCTTTCCCAATACTTCAAGGGAAAGATTTATTTTTGCAGGAGCAAGCACATTAATTTCCATTATTTAACTCCTCTAAAAAATCTTTAATGCGCTCAAGAGCAATTTTAAGATGCTTGAGCGAATACGAATACGAAACACGCACAAATCCCTCGCCGCATTCTCCGAAAGCTGTGCCAGGAACTACCGCAATGTGCTTGTCCATAATTAAACGTGTACAAAATTCCTCAGAAGTAAGTCCTGTGCTTTTGATGCAAGGGAACACATAAAACGCGCCCAAAGGCTCAAAGCACGAAAGTCCCATTTCATTGAATCTGTCAACAACAAACCTTCTTCTCATATCGTACTCGTCACGCATTTTGCATACGTCACGGTCGCCGTTTTTAAGTGCCTCAACGGCTGCATACTGCGCTGTTGTCGGTGCCGACATTATTCCGAACTGATGAAGCTTTGTCATCTGTGAAATAAACGGAGCTGGTCCCAGTGCGTAGCCGAGTCGCCAGCCTGTCATTGCATAGGATTTTGAAAATCCATTAATTACAATTGTACGCTCATACATCTTATCAAGAGATGCAATTGAAACGTGGCTTTTGCCTCCATATGTAAGCTCCGAATAAATTTCATCGGACAAAACAAGCAAGTCGTGTTTAATGACAACATCTGCTATTTCTTCAAGGTCTTCCTTCTCCATAATTGCACCCGTAGGATTGTTTGGGAATGGAAGCACAAGAAGTTTTGACTTAGGCGTAATTACTGATTCAAGGTCTTTTGCCTTTAATCTGAAATTATCTTCATTTTTAGTTTTTATTATAACAGGCGTTCCGCCAGCCATTACTGCAAGAGGTTCGTAGCAAACAAAGGAAGGTTCGGGAATTATTACCTCGTCGCCTTTTTGAACAAGAGTTCTAAACGCAAGGTCAATAGCTTCGCTTCCGCCGACAGTAACAAGGGTCTGCTCTTTAGCGTCATAAGTAATACCGAATCTGCGTTCGTAGTAGTTAGCTATTTCCTGTCTTAACTCCATAAAGCCTCTGTTTGGGGAATACCATGTTTTACCCTTTTCAAGACTTTTGATGCCCTCGTCACGAATATGCCAAGGCGTTTGAAAGTCAGGCTCGCCTATGCTGAGTGATATGACATCGTCCATTTCATTTGCAATATCAAAGAATTTGCGTATTCCCGACGGTTTTACAGTTTTAATGGAGTCGTTTAAATATTTATCGTAATCTATCACAGGATTAAGTTCCTCCCGTCAGTGCGATCGCTAAAATCAATAAGGTTCATTCCTCTGTCTTTATAACGACGCATAATAAAATGTGTGGCTGTTGAAAGCACACCATCGATTGTAGAAAGCTTTTTTGCAACAAACATAGCAATATCCTGCATTGTTTCGCCTCTTACTATTAGCGCAAAGTCATAAGCTCCAGCCATTAGATAAACAGATTCAACTTCTTCAAAAGCCATACAACATTCAGCCATTTCGTCAAAACCTGTTTCTTTTTTAGGTGTAACCTTTAATTCAATCAGCGCTTCTACGTCACCGTCATCAAGCTCGTCATGGTTTACAACAGCCTGATAACCTTTAATGATACCCTTGTTTTCATATTCCTTAATCTGCGCCTTTATATAATCCTCGGGTTCACCTATCATTGCTGCAATTTCATCGGTTGTAAATCCGGAATTTGTGCTTAAAAGCTGTAAAAGTTTATCCATAATCTTCATCCTTCCGTATATTTGTTTAATTATACTGCCTGTATTACAAGCTTGTCAACTGTATTGATCAGATTTGTACAGATTGAAGTTGCAACGCAGTAAAGCTCATCAGAATCGTCTGTAATATCAAGTTCAAGATAATCAGCACGCTTTGACTGCAACGAAATCACAGAATTATCCACATCAATTATGCTGAAATTTCCCGTTGCTATTTCACCATTGATGTGCCAGTTATTTCCGTAGTAATAACCGCGTATTCCCTTTGATGAAATAATCATTACAAATGTTATGTGATGTTTTCCTGCCTTAAACGCAAAAGTGTGTGCACCAACAATCGGAATTTTGCGGATTTTCAGAACAGAATTGTCTGAATTGTCCGAAACAATTAATTTTGAAACAGCCTTACTTCCGGTAAAAGATACGTTGTATTTTTCATTTCCGTATTCATCAAAAACTGTAAAGCATGATTTATCGGAAGAAGTATTGCGTTTTATAAAAAGTTTCATAAAATCACCGCTGTTAATATCTGCAAAATAATATTTTAAGCGTTTTCAAGCTCATCAATCCACGCCTTGACAGATGCATCACTCGGCATTCTCCAGTCGGAACGAGGAGAAAGAGTAACAGAACCTACCTTCGGACCGTCAGGCAGACAGGAACGCTTAAACTGCTGACTGAAAAATCTCTTAATAAAAACAGTAAGCCATTTTTTAATAGTATCCTCGCTGTATTTATCCTTAAAAGATAGCTTAGCCATATAATATATTTTACTCGGAGTATAGCCGAAACGTACCAGATAGTACAGAAAAAAATCATGAAGCTCATAAGGACCGACAACGTCCTCTGTTTTCTGCACAATCTCACCGTTTTTGTCCGGCGGCAACAGCTCAGGACTTACGGGGGTATCAAGTACATCAAGCAAAACCTCTTTTAAAGTACCGCTCGATTTCTGCGCTTCGTAAGAAGTCAGGTAACGCACAAGAGTTTTTGGCACTGAAGCATTTACTGCGTACATACTCATATGGTCGCCGTTGTAGGTTGCCCAACCGAGAGCAAGCTCGGAAAGGTCACCTGTGCCGATTACAAGTCCGTTGTATTTGTTGGACAAATCCATAAGAATCTGTGTGCGCTCACGAGCCTGCGAGTTTTCATAGGTTATATTTGTAACGCTTTCATCATGACCGATGTCGGCAAAATGTTGACGAACTGCAAGTGTAATGTTGATTTCTTCAAATGAAACACCATATGCCTCGGCAAGTTTTTCTGCATTTGACTTTGTTCGCTTGGTTGTTCCGAAACAAGGCATTGTTACGGTATGAATATTCTTTCTGTCAAGCGAAAGCATATCAAAAGCGTGAACACAGACTATAAGCGCAAGCGTGCTGTCAAGTCCGCCCGACAAGCCTAAAACGACATTTTTAATTCCTGTATGGGCAAGGCGGGTTGCAAGACCTGTTGCCTGAATAGTGAGAATTTCCTCGCATCGGTTTTCAAGGTCGCTTTTGTCTGAGGGAACGAAAGGTGTACGCGGAAAAGTTCTTGTTAATTTTGCATTACGTTTTTTAATATCAAAGCCCTTGCTTACATAGTAACAATCATCATTAGCAGGGATATAACCTATATAAGTGTTTGTTTTTCTGCGCTCGCTGATAAGACGTTCAACGTCAATATCAGCATAGGTTATGCCGTTGTTAAAGCGACAGCTTTCTGAAACAACAGTACCGTTTTCAGCTATAATATTCTGTGCTGAAAAAACCATATCGGTAGTGCTTTCCCCGAAACCTGCGTCGCAATAGACATAGCCGCAACAGAGCTTTGCGCTCTGCATTTTTACAAGATCACGTCGGTACTGTGCCTTGCCAATTAAATCGTCTGAACACGAAAGGTTGCAGATTATTGCAGCTCCGCTTTGGGCAAGTCTTATTGAAGGTGATTCAGCCACCCATAAGTCCTCACAGATTTCAACACCGAATGTAAAATCATCCATATCACAGCAGGTAAAATACTGCGCTGCGGAAATTTCAACCCATTCTTCACCTGCATAAGAAATTTCTGTATTAATGTTCTTGCCGCTTGTAAAGTGCCTTAGTTCGTAAAACTCACTGTAATTAGGAATATTTACCTTTGGCACAGCACCGAGGATTTCTCCCTTACAGATTACTACACCACAGTTATAAAGTGACTGATTAACTGCAATTGGAACTCCGACTGCAAAAACTATGTCAAGATGTTTAGTTTCATTTTTTATCTTCAAAACAGCTTTTTCAGCTGCTTTAAGCAGTGTGCTTTGTAAAAACAGGTCAGAACAGGTGTAGCCTGTTACGCAAAGTTCGGGAAAAACCAAAAGAGATGCACCGTTTTGATATGCCTCTTTTACATAGGATATTATTTGATTTGCATTGTATTCGCAGTCTGCCACCCTGATTTTTGGCGTTGCCGCCGCTGTTTTTACAAAACCGTATTTCAAATATATCATCCCTTATACACAAATATCCATAGAAATTTACATTCCTATGGATATTATACCTCATTTTCCAATATTATACAAGTATTATAACAGTGTTCTTGTAAGACGTTTTCTGTGAAAAAGATATTGCGTTTCAAGCATAGGCTCAAATTTTGCAATATAACAGCTCATATATCCCATCATTAGCCAAAACCACATAACCATAAATGATATGTCATACAACAGCGCTTTCTCAAACATTGCATAAATCAGGTATGCAAACAAAAAAGCGAACAAGCAGGGATAAACATCGTTGCGAAACGTTTTTTTCTGCAAAAACAAGTGCTGCGCCGAGTGTTTTGCAAATCGGAATCCAAAAATTCCGAACAACAAAAATCCTATTATTCCTGTTGAAACGAGTATTGTAAGATATCCGTTGTGTAAATCGCTTTTATGATAAGAATAGTTCAAAATTCCGTTTGAATATTCTTCACTATAAAATACTATATTGCCGTTTGAGATTCCGATAAACGGCGATATTTTAAATAGATTAATTGATTCCTTCCATAGTTTAAATCGTCCGCTGTCGATATTTTTATTTTCGTGACCGAATGTGACGTTCTTCTTCTCCTCAGAAGCAATATTTTCATTTGGGGATACTTCTGAGGTTATATCGTCATCTCCGATAATTACACTGATTATCGAATCAGTTTTTGAGAGAACAACAGAAAAACCTGTCTGACATATAGTTCTCAGCATAAGCGCAGAGGAAACCAAAAATGAGCCGACAACTACAAGCGCTATTATTTTAAATATAATTTTAGAAACCGACAAACCTGTTTTGTCTGCAAAAAAGATATATACCGTATATACTATTGCGTATGCAAGCGCAAGGACAAGCGAAGCGTTTGAATCGCAAAGAACGAGAGAAAACAGATTGGTAGCTACACAGGTAAAAATCCAGATTTTACTTACCCTTGGCTGATACACGCAATTCAAAAGCTTTTCTTTGTAGAGCATATGGCAACAGACTATTGACACTACAGAAACAAAGCCAAGCAAATTCGGATTTACGTAAACGCCTGTAAAACGATTTTCATAAATTGTAAATTTAATCCAGTACCACTCAAACGTTATGCCGAACATAAGGCAGAAAATTCCGATTATGTTTGCAATAGTTGTGATATATACTACGAACCTTGCAATTGAATAAAGCTCGCTTCTAAAATCAAAATCAGGCTCTGTATGCATTCCGTAAAACACAAAAAAGCAGACGAGAACGTGAAGAAACATTACAAGGCTGTAGACAATTGTTACAGAAAAGTTTATGACAATTGAAAACAAAGAAAAAATCAAAAAAGCGCCTACCCAAAGTCCGAAACGGAGCTTAAAGAAAGTATTGTTGGTACGCTGATTGTAAATTACAAGTCCTACTCCCCATACAAATAGAAACACAAGCAAAATGTACGCAGGAATCTGAAGAAATGCGATATT
Organism: uncultured Clostridia bacterium; assembly: GCA_947369085.1. Classification (GTDB taxonomy): domain Bacteria; phylum Bacillota; class Clostridia; order Oscillospirales; family Acutalibacteraceae; genus Ruminococcoides. The sequence goes on from CANBJR010000012.1 coordinate 41,535, forward strand.
GCAGAAAAATAAATCAGTTATGTATAATTTTCTAAAAAAAGAAGAATCCTTTAACTTTTCTTTAACAGCAATCATTTTTATACCTCATATCAGCCAAAAACCTCTTTGACGGTTTTTAACATAAGCTTTAAATCAGAACGAAATCCAAAATTTTCGGTATACTGCAAATTATATTTCATTTTTTCAGGAAGTATTTTTTCAACATACACCTTGTCAACATCCTGCTCAGTGCTTAAAAGCTTTTCTTCGTCTTTATACATAATAGACGCAAGCGAGGTTATTCCCGCAGGAATAAGAAGTGTTGCAAGGTATTCTGGTTCATATTGTTCCACATATTTCGGCACTTCGGGACGTGTGCCTACAACCGACATACTACCTGAAAGTACATTAAATATCTGCGGAAGCTCATCAAGACGGTATTTTCTTAAAAATCTGCCAACCTTTGTTACTCTTGAATCACTGTCGGTTGTAACAAGTGAGCCGATTAGGTCAGCGTTTTCAACCATTGTGCGAAATTTAAGAATTTTAAAATACCTGCCATAAGTAGTTACACGCACCTGCCTGTAAAAAACAGGGCCCTTAGAGGTTACCTTTACTGCGACAGATATAATAATAATAGGTATAATAAGTACTACAAGCAAAAGCGCAGAGAAAATCAGATCCATAATCCGTTTTAATACAAGACTGCCTGTCTTTTTACACAAAATGTCATAATAACGTTTTACTTCCTCACACTGAAACTGCTTTGGAAGTTTTTCAAATGATTTCATGCCATATCTCCTTATAATAAGCACAAATATTGCATTTTACTACGATATTATATATCTTTTTAAACTGTATTTCAATTATTATTTCAAAATCTTAATAATTTACGGCATAACGTAAAAACCGACGGTATGCAGCCGTCGGTTTTTAGGTAATTTTATGGAGTAATCAAGCACATAGAAAGGAAGTTGTCAGTTATTAAAAATAAGATATGATTTATCTTGATATTAATATATCACACCATTTGTTAATTGTCAATACTTTTTTTAAACTTTTTTTAAAATTAGTATATTATTTATTTAATTATTTATAAATCATTAAACCCCTTGACTAAATGCTTAAAAAAATGTAAAATTAAATTAGCAAGGAGGTATAGCAAATGAATAATGAATACAATCCTGACCTTGTCACGTTAATCAGTGATGAAGGCGAAGAAATTGAATTTGAAATCCTTGACATTATCGAAAATGACGAAGGAAAGTTCTATGTTCTCTACCCTTATTATGCCGACCCTGCCGATGCAGTGAACGACCCGGGTGAGTATTATATTTTTGAAGTGCAGGAAATTGACGGTGAAGAAGAGCTTGCTGAAATCGAAGATGATGAAAAGCTTGACAGAATTGCCGCAATTTTTGAAGAAGAATATAATAAAGAGCTTTTTGATGAGGATGAGTAATTTTTTTATTCTTATAACATAATATAATATTAGGATTTTAATTGACTTTATGTCTTTTGTCCTGCCCGATTCGCGAATGATTTTAAAATAACCCTACAACTCTTAAATCGGGAGCTTGGCTCTTTAAGCGGTGTGCAGACCTCCCGTGTTCGGAAGAAGGGAGCCTGAAGCTTAAAGGCGGGCACCCACCTGCTTTTTCGTAGGCAGGTTATTATTTAAATCATACGGTCGGGCGGGATTTTTATTTTTTATAAATTCCCAAATTTTACTTATAATATAAGATGTATAAAATATTTAGGAGTAAAAAGTATATGAATGTTTCAGTTCTCGGCTGCGGCAGATGGGGTAGTTGCATTGCCTGGTATCTTGACAAAATCGGTCATAACGTTCTTTCGTGCGGTCTTGCCAACGCCCCTGAGTTTATCCAGCTTAAAGCAACACACAAAAATGACTATCTTTCCTTTCCTGATTCCATTGAAGTGTCTTCGGATTTGGAAAAAGCTGTAGAAAGAGCAGAAGTTATTGTAATTTCAATTTCTTCGCAATACCTGCGTTCTTATTTTGAAGAAATTTCAAAAAATAACCTTGACAACAAAATCATCGTGCTTTGTATGAAAGGCGTTGAAGCGTCAACAGGCAAGCGATTAAGCGAGGTTGTCGGCGATTTTGTCGACGAAAACAAAACACCGATTGCTGTATGGGTAGGTCCGGGGCATCCACAAGACTACGTAAAGGGCATTCCAAACTGTATGGTAATTGACAGTAAAAATCAATCTGTTAAAGAAAAGCTTGTCAGCGAATTTACAAGCGAGCTTATTCGCTTTTATCTTGGCACTGATTTAATTGGCAGTGAAATCGGAGCCGCCGCAAAAAATGTAATCGGAATTGCCGCAGGTATGCTTGACGGTCTTAACTACACCTCTTTAAAAGGTGCGCTTATGGCAAGAGGCACAAGGGAAATTTCAAGACTTATTAAAGCACTCGGCGGAAATGAAATGAGCGCATACGGACTTTGTCACCTCGGTGATTACGAAGCTACGCTGTTCTCTCAATGGAGCCATAACAGAAAATACGGCGAACAGCTTGTAAAAGGTATTAAGTTTGAAAAGCTCGCAGAGGGAGTTATGACATCAAAAGCTTTATACAAACTTGGCAAAGACTACGGCGTTGAACTTCCCATTGTTGAGGGTGTATATGACGTTTTATTTAACAACATTGACGCAAAAGAGGCTTTGGGAAAACTTTTTTTGCGCTCGGTAAAAAAGGAATTTTAACAGGCGGAAATTATAATGAAAAGCAAAAATACTAAAAATATCAATAACAAAAGTAAAAACAGCAAAAATACTACCGTAAAAACAATAAACAAACAAAATACATTTGAATATTTAATTGTAAATATAATTTGTCTTTTTATGTTTATTGCATTTGGATACATAGCGATTATGAGTTTTTTGCAGACAAGCGTCTTTGATGAAGCAGCTTATTCAAGCGAAAAGGTTCTCTACGAAATGGATAATATCGCGCTGAACATTTTTTGCACTGCTATTTTCACGGTTTTCGTATTTAAAATGAAAAAGCATTATGACTTTTTTGCAAGGGTTGACTTGCGTTTTATGGAAGTCGGACTTGTAGTTTACACGATTATGCTTGGATTAATATGGATATTTTCTGTTACTTCAGTTCCTGCTGCTGACAGCCAGAGCGTATTTGAAACCGCAACAGGTGCGACGGTCGGTGATTATTCATCGATAACGGGTAATGGCAATTTTTATAACAGCGCTTACTACAACGGTCATTCTTACTATAACTTCTATCCTTTCCAGCTTGGATTTGTGTTGATCAGCGAAATAGTTTACAGAATTTTCGGCACTGCAAGCTCTATGCCTGTTCAGGTAATAAATGTGCTGTGTTTGGCTGCTGCATATCTTGGAATTGCAAAAATTACAAAGTACATATTTAAAAGACGTTCAATTGAATTTATAACAATTTTACTGCTTGCAGGTTGTTTTCAGCCTATGCTTTTCTGCACATTCGTTTACGGAAACATCATCGGAATGTGCTGTGCAATCTGGGCAAGCTACTTTTTGATAAGATATTTCCAGACAACAAAATACTTGCTTCTTATCCCCTGCGCTGTTCTGCTTATCGTAGCTACTATTGCAAAATACAACAATATGATTTACCTTGTTGCGTTTGTAATTATGCTGATAGTCCACACTGTCAAAGAGAAAAAATGGCAAAGCATTGCTTTTGCGCTTGCTATTTGCATTGCAACTGTTGGTATAAATAATCTTATTATTGTAAGTTACGAAAGCAGAGCAAATACAAAACTTGCAGATGGTGTATCGCAGGTAATGTATCTTGATATGGGACTTAATGATTCTTATATGGCTCCGGGCTGGTATAACGGAATTGCAATTGATACATATAAAAGCTGTAATCTCAACAATGAAGTTGCCAATCAAAGAGCATGGAGTAACATTAAAAACAGATTAGATGTATTTGGCAGTAATCCCGGTTATACATTTGACTTCTTCGGCAAGAAAATTGTAAGTCAATGGAATGAGCCGAGCTTTGAAAGCATCTGGATAAGTGAGGTTAAATCGCATAGTCACGAAGTTAATTCAATAGGAAACGGAATGTACAACGGAAGTTTGGGTCAATTCTTTGAGCTGTATTTCAACATTTATATGCAGATTGTATATCTCCTCTTAGTAATAGGAATTTACTGTTTGTTCTTCAAACGTATGACTAACATTGAAACCACTTTGCTATTACTTGTAATTCTGGGCGGATTCGGATATCACCTTTTGTTTGAAGGAAAGTCGCAATATATCCTTACATATATTCCTATTATGATGCCGACTGCGGCATTCGGATTGAATACAGTTCTAAATGGAAAATACATTAAAATAAAAGAAATTGTAAGAAAGCTGAAAACTGTTCCTGAAACAAAAAATGCATAACAAGTAAACAAAAGACTGCAATGACGGTAACTTAAAGTTACCGTCATTGCAGTCTTTTTTATTTAAAATCAAAATCATCAAAGCCTGTTTCAATGAGCAAACCTTTATAATAATTTACATCATCATCCGTATAAGACAATCTGTTTTTTAAACCAATTTTTATACTGACATTTTTCATAATAAACAATCTTTTAAACCACATTTGAACCCAAAAAGCAGGAAGCAAAAACGGCAGTTTGTCAACAAGAGGATAGTTTACAGACATAGAGTTTTTACCCGGGAACAAGCTTTTTAAAAGGTAAGAAAACTTCGATTTACTTTTCCCCTCTTTTTCAGCAGATTTAATCATCTTATATGAACTTATCATAACTCCTGCATCTACTCTGCCCAGTATTGCACTCAGAAGGATGAATATTTCCAAGTCATCAAAGGTTATCTTTTGCTTATCCAAAGAAAACCAGTTATATGCAATTTCTCTTATGCGTTTTTCAAAAGTATCAAGCTTAAACAATTTGAGCTTTTCGTTTAAATAATCTAAATCAAATTCATCTTTATGATTGCTGTAGTAGAGGTATATGTCAAGCAACATTCTTATGCTCAAACCGCCCATTCTGAAATGGTTGGAATTGTGGATAAGTATATACAAATAGTGGTCTTCAAGACTTAATTGGTACGAGTAATTATACCCCTCACGCTTTAAACTCTTGTTGATTATGTCAACAAGGTAATTATAATAGCTTTCCCACTCGTGAACAAGCGTTGCGTGCATTTCAATGTACATATACGGTTTTTTCTGAAAATGATACTGATTATCATCATTATGTAAAAATTCATAACCAAGCTTAGAAAACGTCTCTTTAACCAAATCAATCTGATTTCTGTCAAAAAGAATGTCAAAATCACTTATGGAACGGTAGTCGGAACGAGGATATTCCGATTTAATAAAATACCCCTTTAACGGAACATTTTTGATTTTATATTTGTCAAAAACTGAAAGCACCTTTTCAATCTCATAATTGTGATTGGCGTCAATTAAAATCTCAGCATTTATATTCTCTTTTAGAATTTTAGCCATTTCATCATTCGGAAGATATTCTTTTGGAAGCGTTAAAACCGTGTTTGAAAAAGCAGCGTCAAGTCCACAGTGCTTTGAGATAGAAAAAATCCTGTTCCAGTTTATTCCCTCATACGGAATCGGAGCAGAAGCTTGATTCACCGCAGAAGATAAAACCCTGATAAAATAAGAATATTCTTTTTTCTCAATATCACTCAACTGTTTTTTCATCAGTTTTCTTATTTCCTCTTCCCAATAATTTTGAAACTTTATTTACACCAAAACGATATGAATGCCTGAAAAATCTGGTATAAAACCAAAAGTTGATATACAATCTATAACTGAATGAATTTACTCTGTATGCCTTTCCTTTGCGGTAAAAAGCAGTTACAACGCCTATTATATCGCTGTCTTTAATTCCGTGTTCTAATTCAAACTGATTGTCACCGCAGAGCACATAACTGCCGTCAGAATCAAAATTTACTATTCTGTGAAGAACGTAAGTTCCATTGCTCCTTTTATAAAAGGGAATATCAAAAAGGTGAAGCCTGCCCTTAGGCTTTGAGAGCACAACAACATCTTCCCCGTCACGAAGCATTGGCAACATACTCTTTCCTTTGGGAGTAAAGGTTACCGTACCGCCGTTGTTTATTTTTTCAACTATTATATTGATAACATCATCAATTGCGACATCTTTACTCAAGAATATCAGCACCCTTTACCTTTTCAATAAATAAATCAATATCTTTTTCAGCCTTTTGCTCAGTAACCTCATACTTATCAAGAAGCTTGCTGATAAGCTCTTCCCTGTCAGCGCCGTTTTGCAGGAGCTCAAAAAGGAATGCGCCTGTTTCGTTCAGATTAATTATACCGTTAAAGTCGAGCGACATATTATTTACCGGTACTACAACGTAGGAATCTGCAACCTTTCGCAAAATAAAATCTTCTTTTATCTTCATAAAATCACCTTATAGACTCAATATTCTATAAAAACTATTATAATATACAGCAAGAAAAAAAGCAAGGGCATTGCTATTTTGCAATGCCCTATGTGTTAAGAAAAATTTATTTATTTCTTTGTTTTGAGAGTTGTGAAAAAGCAGTAAAAGACAACAAAGCAATAACTGCCAGAGCTATAACAGAATAAGTATTTGGTCCGGTTTGAACAGCACCGTTTGAATTATTCTTATTAACAGTTGTATCGGGTGATGAAATTTTTTTTGCTTCAACAGGCTTTGATTCTTCCTCAACCAACGATGTTGATGATTGCTCTAGTTCACTAAAATAAGGCAATATCTGAGCAAGCTCTTCAACTTGTTCATCACCTATTAATCCATTTTCATATGCATTAATAATGCTGTAAAAATTATGGTCTTTGTAAAAGACCTCCTCTAATACAATATTTTTATACTATTACACAAGTATAGCAACACTATCTATACTTACTAAAATACTCAAAATTTAACAAACTTATTTTCCATTGGACCCACCACCTTATGTGCGTTTTATTCACTTATAACTTAACATAAACTTATATTTTTGTCAACATTTATTCAAAAAAAACCGCAGTCAAATTTGACTGCGGTTTAAAAAAATATATAATTTTGCTAATTAATACATTCCGCCCATATCGGGTGCAGCAGGAGCAGCAGGTGCTGCAGGCTCTTTGATGTCAGCAACGAGCGACTCTGTCGTGAGTACCATTGCTGCAACAGAAGAAGCGTTTTGGAGAGCAGAACGTGTAACCTTAGTCGGGTCAACGATACCTGCTGCCATCATATCTGTATACTCCTCTGTGAGTGCGTTAAATCCGTAACCAACCTTGTTAGCTTTCTTAACATTCTCTGCAATTACGCTGCCTTCAAGACCGGCGTTTGCTGCAATCTGGCGGAGAGGCTCCTCAAGTGCCTTAAGAACGATATTAGCGCCTGTTTTTGCATCGCCCTCAAGTGTATCTACGTAAGCTTCTACAGCAGGGATAGCATTCATACAAGCGATACCGCCGCCTGCAACGATACCCTCTTCAACTGCTGCCTTTGTAGCTGCGAGTGCGTCTTCAATACGAAGCTTCTTCTCCTTCATTTCAACTTCAGTAGCTGCGCCAACCTTGATTACTGCTACGCCGCCTGCAAGCTTTGCAAGACGTTCCTGAAGCTTTTCACGGTCAAAGTCAGATGTAGTAGCATCAATCTGCTGTCTGATCTGGCCAACTCTGCCCTTGATTGCGTCCTTATCGCCTGCACCGTCAACAATGATTGTGTTTTCCTTTTCAACCTTAACCTGACGAGCAGTACCCAACTGGTCAACTGTTGTATCTTTAAGCTCAAGTCCGAGTTCAGAAGTGATTACAGTACCGCCTGTAAGGATTGCAATATCCTGAAGCATTTCCTTTCTTCTGTCGCCAAAGCCGGGAGCCTTGACGCCAACGCAAGTAAATGTACCGCGAAGCTTATTGAGTACAAGAGTTGTAAGAGCCTCGCCTTCAATATCTTCTGCAATGATGAGAAGTTTTCTTCCTGACTGAACTACCTGCTCAAGAAGAGGAAGGATTTCCTGTGTTGTTGAAATCTTCTTGTCTGTGATAAGAATAAGCGGATTATCAAGCTCAGCCACCATTTTATCTGTATCTGTTACCATATAAGGAGCGATATAGCCTCTGTCGAACATCATACCTTCAACAACCTCGCTATAAGTTTCGGCTGTCTTAGACTCCTCAACAGTAATTACACCGTCTGTTGTAACCTTATCCATTGCTTCGGCAATAAGTTTTCCGATAAATTCGTCCTGTGAAGAAACAGTTGCAACTCTTGCAATATCTTCTGTGCCTGTAACATTCTGGCTGTTGTCCTTAACTGCATTTACAGCAACTTCTACTGCATCAGCAATACCCTTTTTTAGTACCATAGGATTAGCGCCTGCAGTTACGTTCTTCATACCCTCTCTGATAAGAGCCTGTGCAAGAAGTGTAGCTGTTGTTGTGCCGTCGCCTGCAACGTCATTTGTTTTTATTGAAACTTCCTTTACAAGCTGTGCACCCATATTTTCAAAGGGATCGTCAAGCTCAATTTCTTTAGCGATTGTAACACCGTCGTTTGTAATTAACGGAGCACCGAATTTTTTATCAAGAACAACGTTTCTGCCCTTAGGACCTAGAGTTATTTTAACTGTATCAGCAAGCTGGTCAATACCCTTCATAAGAGCCTTTCTTGCGTCTTCACCATATGCGATTTGTTTAGCCATAATTAATTACCTCCGATATATAATACTGTAAAATTATTCTACTGTTGCAAGAATATCTGACTGACGAACGATTGTGTATTCCTCACCGTCAAGTTTAACTTCTGTTCCTGCATACTTGCTTGCGATTACCTTATCGCCAACCTTAACGTACATCTCAACCTCGTTGCCGTCAACAACTCCGCCGGGACCAACTGCAACTACTGTTGCAAACTGCGGCTTCTCCTGTGCAGCAGAAGAAAGGATAATTCCGCTTTTGGTTTTTTCCTCAGCTTCTTCAATTTTTAATACTACTCTGTCAAGTAATGGTTTAATACTCATAATACAGCCTCCTGTAAAATTATAAAATATATGTTGGATTGTTTTAGCACTCTTGCTTCTTGAGTGCTAATTATATTTTATACCATTTTTTAGAAATGTCAAGAGTAATTTGACTATTTTTGACCTTTATTTTTATATACATTATTTATTTAATGTACATTTAACTGATTTTATTACAGATAATTATTCAAGTACTTAAATAAATGTGATATTTTATACAAATATTTTTCAATTAATGTTTGTTTATTGTGATAATAATAAAATTTCATTGACAATGAATTAAAAATATATTATTATCAATTAGTAAATAAAATTTTCAGGAGAATATGATATGAAAATAAAAAAAATACTTTCAGAATTATTATTAGCTGTTTTAATCGGCTCCATGTGCATAGCCACAGCCGCTTGTTCATCTTCACCAACATCTTCATCAAACACTTCTCAAGAAAGTAAAGTTTCCGCAGACGGATATCAGTTACCATATGAATACAGCGATGGCTACACGGCTAAACTTAAAACAGTCGACGATACAACATACCTTACAGCGTCAACTGATTTAATAGGAAACAAGAATGTGCATTTTAAGACCGATGAAAGTGAAGATGAAGTAAGAGAATATTATGACAACTACTTTGCTACACTTGAGGAAGTCAAGCTAAAAAATGAAAAAGATAAAACGCCCGGTTATTATGACAAAGACAAAAGACTTATTATGTACAACCTCGTTGTATGGACTGCCGATGGCAAGACAAATTATCACTTAAGCTGTGAAGCATGTGATAACCTCGCAGACAGCGAAAACTGGGAAGCAAAGTAAAATATACATATAAATTTAAAGCGGTCGAATTATCGACCGCTTTTGTTGTTTATTAATCTGCACTTAATAACATTCTGTCATTTTCAAGTTTGGAACCGCTGACCTGCTCGAACTTATCTAAGAGATGTTCAACAGTGAGTTTTTTCTTTTCTTCTCCTGAAATGTCAAGAATGATTTTTCCTTCATTCATCATAATAAGACGGTTACCGTGAGTAATAGCATCGTGCATATTATGAGTAATCATCATTGCGGTTAAGCTATCTCTGCTTATAATTTCATCGGAAAGGTCAAGTACTTTAGCCGCTGTAGTAGGGTCAAGCGCCGCAGTATGCTCGTCAAGCAAAAGAAGCTTAGGCGTTCTTAAAGAAGCCATAAGAAGCGTAAGTGCCTGTCTTTGACCGCCTGAAAGCAAGCCTACCTTTGTTGTCATTCTGTCTTCAAGACCAAGTCCGAGCGTTGACAGCTTTTCACGGAACATTGCTTTTTCAGCCGAAGTTGTTCCCCATCTTAATGTTCTGCTTTTTCCTCGTCTGTATGCTAAAGCAAGGTTTTCGACAATCTGCATATCAGGCGCAGTACCCATCATAGGGTCCTGAAAAACTCTACCGATATATTTAGCTCTTTTATGCTCCTTTAAGCCTGTGATATTGATCCCGTCAAGATAAATACTACCGTTATCAACAGGCCAAACACCCGTTATTGCATTCATAAGGGTTGACTTACCCGCGCCGTTACCGCCGATTATTGTTACAAAATCACCTTTATTAAGGTGGAGCGACACACCTGTGAGAGCCTTTTTCTCATTTATTGTACCGGGGTTAAAAGTTTTTTCAATATTATTTATTCTCAGCATCTAACTTTTCCCCTCTCTTCTTTGCAAGCTTAAATGAGCTTTTTTTCTGTCCTTTCAGATAAGGTACTGCAAGGAACAAAGCAACTATTACAGCTGTAAACAGCTTTAAGTCGTTTGAGTCGAGCTTCAACCAAAGAACAACTGATATTACAATGTAATAAACTATTCCGCCGATAACAACAAAGGCAAGTTTTCCCCAGAAATTGAGGTGTTTGCCAAGAAGTGCTAAACCGATTACTTCGCCGATAATTACTGCTGCAAGACCGATTACAATTGCGCCTCTACCCATATTAATATCTACATATCCCTGGAACTGTGACATAAGTCCGCCGGATAAAGCAATAAGCGCATTTGAAAGTGCAAGACCGATTATCTTCATATTATTAATGTTAATTCCCTGAGCGCTGCTCATTGAATGATTACTGCCTGTTGCACGAAGCGCTGAGCCTTGCTCAGTTCCGAAATACCAATAAAGAAGAATAATAATTGCAATAGCAAAGATTGCAGTAACTATAATAGCCATCGGGATATTGCCCAAGGTTACGTACAAATCTGTTTCACCGAAGTTAAAAGACTTGTTTGCAGACATACCCATTATTCTCAGGTTTATTGAATAAAGAGCAAGCTGCGTAAGTATACCCGAAAGAATAGCAGGTATTCCAAGTTTTGTGTGCAAAAGTCCTGTTACTGCGCCTGCTGCAAGACCTGCGAGAACCGCTATAAGCAGACAAGACCACATTGGAAAGCCTGCAATTTTAAGCATAACAGTTACAGCGCCGCCTGTAGTAAAAGAACCGTCAACCGTCAAATCGGCTATGTCAAGTATTCTGAATGTTATGTAAACGCCAAGTGCCATAATGCCCCAGATTATTCCCTGAGCAATTGCACCCGGCAAACTTCCGAGAAGATTCATCGGATTTAATGATGCAAAATATGAAATTATTGAATCCACGAGTATTATCCTTTGTTTTTAAAATTTCTGTTTTATTTAATATATTAGCTATTAACACAATCAAGGGGCTGCCTCAAAGCAAATTAATGCTTTGAGATAGTCCCCGAAAATCAATAAGAATTTAATTATTCGGCAGCAATTGCTTCGTAATCATCCGGTATCTCAAGACCGAGAGTTTTACAGATATCTGCATTATATTTCTTTGTAAACTTAGGAGCACTCTGAATTTCCATCTTGCTGATGTCAGCGCCGTTTACAAGAATGTCATAAGCCATTTCAGCAGTTTTCTGACCGAGATCATAGTAACTGATTGAAAGTGTTGCAACACCGCAGCCTTCGCAAATTCCTTCTTCACCGCATACAATCGGGATTTTCTTTTCAAGTGCAATGTTATTGATTGCCTTTGTGCAGGAAGCGGCTGTGTTATCTGTAGGAATGTAGAGTACTTCGTTTTCACTGCAAGCAGTTGTTGTTACAGAAGTAACGTCATTTGAGTCAGAGAATGTGTATGTAGATACTTCATAACCGTCTTTCTTGAGATACTCAGTAATAGTATCTGACTGATAAATCGAGTTAGGCTCACTTGAACAGTAAACAATACCAACCTTTTTAGCATCAGGGAAAAGCTCCTTGAGCATATCAGCCTGTCCGTCAAGTGGAGCAAGGTCAGATGTACCTGAAATATTAGCGCCTGTTGTGCCCTTCCAATCACTTACATTAAGAGCTGTTGCGTAGTCGGTTACTGATGTTCCGAGAATCGGAATATCCTTTGTTGAGGACATAGCTGCCTGAAGAGCAGGAGTAGCGTTTGCAAGAATCAAATCAACCTTGCTTGTAACGAACTGGTTGCAAATTGTTGAGCAGGTAGCTGAATCACCGGCAGCATTTTTCTCATCAAATACAACGTTGTCTTTTCCGAGAAGCTCGGTAAGCTTATCTCTGAAACCCTTTGTTGCAGTATCAAGAGCATCGTGCTGTACAAGCTGGCAAATACCGATGTTGTAAACCTTGCCTTCTTCAGACTTATTTGAGCTGCCTGAGTTTTCTGTAGAACCGCCGCAGCCGACAAATGCAAATGACATTGTAAGAGCTGCAAGTAATACAGCTAATACTTTTTTAGACTTTTTCATAATTTTCCTCCTAAACGCTTTTACACTTTTATGTGTTAAAACAAATTTACAATTGATATTATACAACATATTACACTCTTTTTCAATAGTTCTGCCAATATTTATTAAATGTAGATAATTTAAAATAATAAATTTTGTCTATTTTGCAATAACGTTTGTATCACCAAGCTGAAATTTAAGCTCTTTTATCATTACATCGTTAAGCGAAACCCACATTGACGAGGGAGATTTAACCTTTCTGCAGGAGTTTGTTAAATAAAAAATAACTGGTGTAGGACCTTCAAAAATGTCAAGTACACGCTTTGCCTTAAAGTACAGCTCGGTATTCAAATCGTCAATCCTTAGATACAGTGCAGTTGGTCTTGAACTGACAGGCTTTGGTGGGATATTTCGCATTTGTTGTACAGTATTGATTGCGAAGCTGTTGTTTTTACATTCCTCATTTGAACGAGCTTTTTCAATTGAATCACAAATAAGTTTTGGCTCTTCGTTTTCTTTAAAGTTTAAGGTTCCTCGAACTAAAATTACGTTGCCGTCACTTAAATTTAATGCGTACCTTTCGTACACATTAGGAAAAACAACTGTTTCCATTGAGCCGTATCTGTCATCAATATTTACAAAAGCCATCATTTTATTATTTTTAGCAATTTGCGTTTTGACCTTTGAAACGATGCAAACAAGCGACACTTTTTTGCCGTCGTAATACAGTCCTGAATCATTTGAAATGATATCTCCTGTTCTGTCTGCCTTTATAATACGTGAAAATTCGGTGTAATCGTCCATTGGATGGCCGCTTAGATACATTCCTGCAATCTCATTCTCCATATGAAGCAGTTCATTTTTAGGAAACTCCTCCAAATCGGGAATCTGAGGTTCTGACGAAGCTTTTTCAGCTTCTCCGCCCAAATCGAAAAATGAAATCTGTCCGCCCATATTGCGCTTTGACTCGTAATCCAAATCATCAAGAACAGTTTTGCTTATTGCAAGAAGCTGACGGCGGTTTGCGCCGAGGGTATCAAAAGCACCGCATTTTATCAGGCTTTCTATTGCTCGGCTGTTCATATTTCTTCCGTAGAGCCTCTTGCAGAAATCATAAAATGATGTGTAGGGCTTATATCTTCTTTGAGAAATAATCTCGTCAATAAACTGTCTGCCGAGATTTTTGATTGCAAGCAAGCCGTAGCGTATATTGCCCCCGATTACGGAAAAGCCGTGATTACTTTCGTTTACATCAGGCGGAAGAACTTTAATTCCAAGCCGCTGACATTCTCCGATGTAAACAGCCATTTTGTTCTGATTATCAAGAACGCTTGAAAGCAAAGCCGCCATATATTCCTGCGGATAATAGCATTTCAGCCATGCTGTTTTATATGATATTGAAGCATAAGCCGCTGCGTGGGATTTGTTAAAAGCATATGACGCAAAACTTTCCATTTCATCATAAATGGAATTTGCGGTTTTTTCGTCAATTCCTCGTCTTACGCAACCGTCAACTATTATATTTCCGTTTTCATCGGCAAGGCCGTGAATGAAAATATTTCTCTCCTTTTCCATTACCGCATGCTTTTTCTTACTCATTGCTCGGCGCACAATGTCAGCTCGCCCGAGGCTGTAGCCTGCAAGCGTTCTGAAAATCTGCATTACCTGTTCCTGATAAACAATGCAGCCATAGGTAACCTCAAGAATTTCTTTGAGTTTTGGATGCTTGTAGCGAATATGCGACGGATTATGGCGACAGTCAATGTAGGTAGGAATGCTGTCCATTGGACCCGGACGATAGAGAGAAAGCACGGCAATCAAATCTTCTACACTGTCAGGCTTTAACTGCGTAAGCACATTACGCATGCCCTGACTTTCAAACTGAAAAACGCCCTCTGTGTAACCCTTTGAAATCATCTTAAAGACATTTTCATCGTCTTCTCTGACAAAATCGGGATTATATTCAGGGTGATTGTGCTTAATAAGCTTTTCTGCATCGTCAATTACGGTTAAGTTACGCAGACCGAGAAAATCCATTTTAAGCAATCCAAGCTCTTCAAGAGTTGTCATTGTAAACTGCGTAACTACGTTATTGTCATTTTTAGAAAGCGGCACATAATCTGAAACAGGCTTGTCGGTAATCACCACTCCTGCGGCATGCATTGTGGCGTGACGAGGCATTCCCTCAATACTCATTGCAATATCAAGAAGATTTCTTGTCTGCTCGTCGTCTTTGTAGCGATTATTGAGTTCAGAACTGATTTTAAGCGCTTTTTCAATAGTTATGTTTAATTCCATCGGAACAAGTTTTGCAATAACGTCAACCGTTGCATAAGGAATTGCAAGCGCTCTTCCGACATCACGAATTGCACCCCTTGCCGCCATTGTACCGAAAGAAATAATCTGGGCAACGTGATCTTCGCCGTACTTGCGAACAACGTAATCTATTACCTCACCCCTGCGCTCCTTGCAAAAATCAATATCGAAGTCGGGCATACTTACACGTTCGGGGTTTAAAAATCGTTCAAAAAGCAGGTTATACTTTATAGGATCAATTGCAGTTATTCCGATACAATAAGCACAAAGTGATCCTGCGCCCGAACCTCTGCCCGGACCGACAGGGATTCCGTTCGATTTTGCATACTGAACAAAATCATTGACGATTAAATAATAGTCAACAAATCCCATTTTTGACACTGTACCGATTTCATATTCAAGACGGTCAACAAGGCTTTTGTCGGGATTTTCGCCGTAGTGTTTATACAAGCCCTTATAGCAATTTCTCCTGAAATATTCAAGGTGATCTTCATTGTTTGGAACATCAAAACGAGGAAGTTTGCGAACACCGAACTCAAACTTAACATTGCATCTGTCAGCTATTTTTTGAGTGTTATCAATTGCCTGCGGATATTTAGAAAAAAGCTCACGCATTTCTTCCTCGGTTTTTAGATAAAATTCGTTAGTCTGAAACTCCATACGGTCGTTATCATTTATTGTGCGGTTAGTCTGAATACAAAGAAGAATATTGTGGGTTTTGCTATCCTCTTTTTCAATATAATGACTATCGTTGGTTGCGACAATATCAACGCCGATTTCATCTGCAATACGAACAAGATTAGGTATGATTCTCTGCTGTTCTTCAATTCCGTGATCCTGAAGTTCAATAAAGAAGTTTTCTTTGCCAAACAAATCTCTATAATATTCAGCCTTCTTTTTTGCACCGTTATAATCACCGTCAAGAAGTTTTTGCGGAATTTCACCTGCAAGGCAGGCAGAAAGACAAATTAAGCCGTCGTGATATTTTTCAAGCAGTTCATCGTCAATTCTCGGTTTTGAATAAAATCCCTCGGTAAATCCGTATGATACGAGCTTGATAAGATTCTGATAACCAATGTTATTCTCACAAAGGAGCACCATATGATAATACTTTTCGTATGACGAAGTTTTGTCAAAGCGAGAGTGCGGTGCAACATAAACCTCACAACCAATAACGGGTTTTATATTTTCTTTAATACACGCTCTGTAAAAATCAATTACGCCGTACATAACACCATGGTCGGTTATTGCGAGGGAGGTCATGCCCTTTTGACGAGCGGCAGACGCTATTTTGTTTATGCGGCACGCACCATCAAGCAGGCTATATTCGGTATGAACGTGCAAATGTGAAAAAGCCATAATTAATCACCGTTTACTGTTGCATTAATTTTTCCGTCAGAAAACTCAAGAGTAAAATTGTCGCCCTTTTTGAGTTGTGAACTTGAAGTGATTACCATGCCGCCTTTTTCAGCTATTGAGTAACCTCTTGACAGAACAGATATAGGATTAAGACTTTCAAGTTTGGCGGAAATTTTTGTTAATTCATTTGATGTTTTACTGTATTTTTCATTAATCATATTTTTTGATTTAGTTAGCAGAAGTTCAATATTATTTTCATACTTTTCTATTTTAGACTGTGGTGATACAAGGGAAATTCTGCGCTGAAAATCAATCAGTTGTGAACTGCTTTTTCTGTAGCTTGAATCCATAAAAGATGAAATATACTGAAGCTGAGAGTTATAATATGACATCAATTCATCTTTATCAGGAACTGCAAGCTCTGCCGCCGCTGACGGTGTGGGGGCACGCATATCCGAAACAAAGTCGCAGATTGTATAATCGGTTTCGTGACCTACTGCGGAAATTACCGGAATTTTACATTCATATATTGCATTTGCAAGCGCTTCATCGTTAAACGCCCACAAATCTTCAATTGAGCCGCCTCCCCTGCCGATTATTATCACATCGCAGGCATTGTACATATCAAGTGTTTTAACTGCACGCATAAGCTGTTCGGGCGCGCTGTCACCCTGAACAAGTACGGGACACATAACAATGTTTACACAAGGAAATCTTCGATAAAGAATATTGCGGATATCCTGAACAGCCGCACCTGTAGGAGATGTTATTACACCGACTGTTTTAGGAAATTTGGGCAAAGGCTTTTTATGCTTAGAATCAAAAAATCCTTTGTCTGAAAGTTTCTTCTTAAGCTGTTCATAGGCAAGCGTAAGCGCACCTATTCCATCCGGCTGCATATCCTCTATATAGAGCTGATACTGTCCTGTGGGTTCATAAACTGCGACTCTGCCTCTGCAAATAACTTTCATACCGTCTATCGGCTTAAAGCGAAGATTTCTTGCATTACCAGAAAACATAACGGCACGAATCACGGACTTTTCATCTTTTAATGAAAGATAGATATGTCCGCTTCTGTAGTGGTCAGTGAGATTTGAAATTTCCCCTGACAAAAAGACAATATTCAGCTTTGAATCATTTTCGATCAGAGATTTGATGTAAAAATTCAGTTGTGAAACGGTAAGCACTCTCGGTGCTGTAAAATCAGGTGTGTACATTTTTAAACTTCCTGTATGCAAGATACGCAATTCCTGCCGCATTATCTGTTGAATAACAAGGCTTTGCAAAAACAGCATTGTATTTTTTTGTAAAAGAATTTTTAATTATTGTATTTGACATTACACCACCTGCAAAAACAAGCGGGAGTCTGCCGTATTTTTCAAGCAGTCTGTCTGTCATCATCATAAGAGTTTTTCTGATGTATTCAAGGCAATATGCGGAAACATAACAGGGACTTTTACCGTCACTGAGCAGTTTTCGGCATATATTTTCAATTCCGCTTAAACAGCAATCGCACCCCTTTATGCTTGGGTGAACACTTATTTTTTCAGTATTTTTAAGTGCAAGCTTTTCAAGCTCTGCTCCGCAGGGAAAATCAAGACCGAGCATTACGCCCACTCTGTCTATAGCCTGTCCTGCGTGTAAATCAAGCGACGATGCGACAAGTTCAGCAGAAAAGCCATCACCGCATCCTTTTGCAATCACAGCTTCTGTTGTGCCGCCGCTGACGTGAAATGCAATAAAATTATCTGAAAACAAATCGTCACGCTTAGAGCTGAAAAGCGCCGCAGAAATATGCCCCTCTTGATGTGAGAATTGAAAAAGCGGAACTTTTAGAGCTGAGGATAAAATTTTTGCCGTGTTTTCTCCTACAGTGAAACACGGCATATAAGAGCCGTCAATCGGACGAGGCTTAACTGACACTCCGATTGCGGCTATTTGATTAACGTCAATATCTTTTACTAACTGAGAAAAAAGCGAGTGAAGCTGAGCCGTATGGTGAAACACTGCATCGCTCTGGCGCAAGCCAAGCTGACCTTGTTTTACCGGCAGTAGCTTTTTTTGCTGGAACATTTCATCCGTTTCGCTGTTAAACAGTGCGGTAGATGTAGTGTAATTTGATGTGTCGATTCCGAGAAAAAGGCTCATTTCAACTCCTCGTTACTGCGGATAAATGCACCTAAAATTCCGTTGACAAACTTGCTTTCGTCAATAGTATATTTTTTTGCAAGTTCAACTGCTTCATTGACCGACACGCTGTCGGGCACGCTGTCAAGATATTTTATCTCGTAAAACGCAAGCCGCAGAATTGCAAGAGAAGGTTTTGAAATTCTGGAAACAGTCCAGCCTTTTTTAAGAAATTTAGAAATTTCAGCATCAATTTCATCCTTTTTATCCTCAATTGAACTTACTACCGACTGCGCATAGCCGCATATTCCGCCCTCAAACATTTCAGAATTATCTTCAATTGTAGCTTCCAACGGTTCATCATCAAAGGATTTAGAAAACAACAGCATAAAAGCCTGTTCTCTTGCTTCACTTCTGGTAAGCTTAATCTGCTCGCCGTTTAATTCATTGCTCATTTTTCTACCAACTTTACATATAATTATAATTAATTATACCATAATGAAACAAAAATGTAAATTACTTTGACAAATAAATAAGTGCAGAAAATAACCATTCTCAATTTCTGCACTTAAAATTTATATTTTTATATAATTACTTTTTTACTCTGTCGCAAATCACCTTTATAAGCTGAATAACAACTGTAGGAATTACTGCGAGAAATCCGATAAATCCGATTTGTAAGCCTGTCAGTACCTCAACACTGAACATCGAATGCATAAACGGTACAAAGAGTACAAATGAAAGCAGGAACACGCCTACAAAGAATGCTGCTAAGCTGTAAAGATTAGAAGTAAAGCCGAGCTTGAAAATTGAATGACGACTTCTGCAATTAAAGCTGTGGAAAAGACGTGCAAGCGTGAGCGTTGCAAAAGCCATTGTGCTTGCAGTTGCAGCATTAATCTGATAGCCAAGGTAAAATGCAATAATCGTTACAACTGCAATAAGTGCTCCCTGACCGAACATCAAGGCTATAAAATCTTTTGTCATAATTCCTGTTTTAGGATCACGAGGTTTTTGGGAAAGCAAGTCCTTTTCAGGTTTTTCCATACCGATTGCGATTGCCGGAAGAGAGTCGGTGAGAAGATTTATGAACAACAAATGAACTGCCTCAAACGGCTGAGGGAGCGCCATAATTGAGGTGTACAAAACTGCAAAGATACCTGCCATATTACCCGAAAGCAAGAACAAAACAGCGTTTTTGATATTTCTAAACACGTTTCTGCCGTTTGCTACGGCTTTGATAATTGTTGCAAAGTTATCATCCTGCAAAATCATTGACGCAGCGTCTTTGGAAACTTCCGTTCCCGTAATACCCATTGCAACACCAATATCTGCTTTTTTTAGCGCAGGGGCGTCATTAACACCGTCTCCTGTCATAGAAACAATATTACCCTTTTTCTGCCAAGCGTCAACTATTCTGATTTTGTTTTCGGGCGATACTCTTGCATAAACAGAGATTTTTTGAATTTTTTCATCAAGCTCTTCATCGCTCATTGCATCAAGCTCAAGACCTGTTACAGCAATGTCGCCGTCGTGGAAAATTCCGATTTGCTTTGCAATTGCAGTAGCCGTAATTTTATGATCGCCTGTTATCATTACGGGTTTTATTCCTGCACGAATTGCATCTGCAACAGCCTGCTTTGACTCCTCCCTCGGCGGATCAATCATTGAAACAAGACCGATGAAAGTGTAGTTGTATTCAGTGTCAATGCTTAATGCTTCATCTGATTCCTTGTAAGCAAAAGTGAGAACTCGGAGTCCCTCTTCGGAATATTTTTTATTCTGTTCAAGAATTAAATGCTTATCCTCTTCTGTTATCGGACGAACGCCGTCTTTAGTCGCTATATTGATGCATCTGTCAAGGATTACATCAAGTGCACCCTTTGTCAGGATATGAGAAACACCGTGCATTTTATACTTTGTGCTCATCATCTTTCTGTCGGAGTCAAAGGGAACTTCTTCAACCCTTGAAAGAGCGCTTCTCATTACGTTTTCGTCAAGACCTACATTGCGGAATGTTTCAAGCAAAGCGTATTCTGTAGGATCGCCTATTCCCTTTCCGTCAACTATGCTTGAGTCGTTGTTAAGCACCATATCATAGAGAAGATGCCTGTGACTTTCAACATTTAAGTCAAGCTGGTCTTCCCT
>CANBJR010000013.1 GCA_947369085.1 uncultured Clostridia bacterium
TAGACATAAAACAGAAGTTAAATAGCGTTGAGTGATAAGCCGACATTCAGCTTGGGTAGCCACTTCTGTAAACCTTGATAGAGATGCAAATAATTTCTATTAAGGTGATATGTTTGAGATATATAGCAAGCGTTAGTTTTGGTAAGGATAGTCTTGCAATGTTATTAAAATTAATTGAAACAGGAAAACCTCTTGATGAGGTTATTTTTTATAACACAGGTATGGAGTTCGAGTGTATCTATCACATTAGAGATAAAGTGATTAAGCTACTGAAACAACATAATATTACATATACAGAACTTCATCCCAAAGAGCCGTTTTTATATTCTATGTTTGAAAGAAAAATCAAGTATAGAAATAAGGACGGCTATCATTATGGCTTTTCTTGGTGTGGTGGACGATGCAGATGGCATACCGGTTATAAATTGCAAACCATTAAAAAGTACAAAGAATCTATAAATGATAATATTACAGACTATGTAGGTATCGCTTATGACGAGCCACATAGATTTGAAAAATCAAAAAATGAAGGCAAAACATTGCCACTTGTTGAGTGGAAAATGACAGAGGCAGATTGCTTAACGTATTGCTTTGATAAAGGTTGGCATTGGAATGAACAAACCCCTTCAGGAGAGATTGAGTTATATGACATACTTGACAGAGTTTCTTGCTGGTGTTGTGCAAATAAAAACCTAAAGGAATTAAAAAACATATATTTATATCTTCCGAATTATTGGGAAAAATTAAAGTTCTTACAATCCAAAACCGAAAGACCTATGAAACAGAGTGGAAGTGTATTTGAATTAGAACAACGATTTATTAAGGAGATAAAAGAAATATGAATGTAAAATTTACAAAAGTTAAAGATAATGCAAAGGTGCCGACACAAGGAAGTGAGCAAGCGGCAGGATATGATTTATACGCTTGCTTAACATCAAAACAGGCTATTTTACCGCACCAAACAAAATTAATTCATACGGGGTTAGCAATACAGCCGCCAGAGGGTTACTTCGGTATGATTGTAGCAAGAAGTGGTATAGCTACTAAAAGAGGACTCCGCCCGGCAAATTGTGTAGGAATTTGTGACGAAGACTATCGTGGCGAGTATTTAGTTGCTATACATAATGATACGGATGAAATCCAGTATATAGAACAAGGCGAGAGAATTGCACAGTTAATCTTTATGCCTTACATTAAAGCAAATTTTATTGAGGTTGAGGAGTTAGATGAAACTTCAAGAGGTTTAAATGGTTTTGGTAGTACAGGAACAAACTAATATAAACTGATAAGATGCCCACAACATATTTGCTATCTATATGTTGTGGGTAAATATAATAAAGTGAAACTTAAATAAGGACATAATTTGTATATTGCAGAGGTGTTAGATTGAGCAAATTACAATTGTTGCCAAATCAAAAACTATGTCTTTCTATAGAAGAAGCTGCCGCATATTCTATGTTAGGCGAGAACCGAATACGAAAAATAATAGATGAAGACCAAACTATTGACTGGGTGCTTTACGTTGGTAGTTGGATAAGAATAAAACGCCCACAGTTTGAAGAATGGTTAGCAAGACAAAATTTTTTATAACATTTATTAATAGTAAATTTTTAGTAAGTTAATGATGCAAGTACAGTTGACATTAGTGGCTGTATAAGGGTATAATATTCATACATACTTGTATTACGGCTACTGGTCAAAGGAAGGGAATTTCTTATGGCAGAAAGACGTGATAAAAAAAACAGAAAGTTATGGAAGGGAGAGTATCAAAGACCGGACGGACGATATATGTATAAATACGTTGATTGTGATGGTAAACCGTCTTTCGTATACAGTTGGACATTGACCCAAACAGATAGGGCTCCTGTTGGCAAGGAGACTTCTACGTGTTTAAGAGAGACGGAAAAAGAAATTCAGGCAAATCTTATAGAAAAGATCAACAGTAGAAAAAGTAAAAAATTGACTTTAAACCAAAAATATGAAGAATATATTTCAACTAAAGTCAATATAAAAGAGTCCACATTAAGTATGTATAATTTTTTATATAATAGACATATTAAAAATTCAATAGGAGGAAGGCTTGTGTCTTCTTTTGGGTATACTGATATTAAGAATTTTTATATTAGTTTACTAAATAAGTATAATGTGTCTATTGATACCGTTAGTACTATCCATGCAATCTTAAATGCTATTTTTAAAATTGCAGTGAGAGATGGGATAATTAGACATTCTCCCACAAACGGGGTTTTTAGTGAGATTAAAAAGATCTATCCAAATACTGCCCACAGAAAACATGCATTAACAGTGGAGCAGCAAGAAAACCTTTTAAAGTTTGTAAATGGGCATAATAGATATGATAGATGGTATGGGTTACTTGTTTTTTTGCTTGGAACAGGTTGCAGAATAGGAGAAGCACTGGCTCTAACTTGGAATGATTGTGATTTTGAAAATGGTGTTATAGACATTAACCACGCTTTATGTATTCGCAACCGACCAGAACAAGGACGGAATAGAATGTATATATCTACTCCAAAAACAAAACATAGCAAAAGGCAAATTCCAATGCTAAAAATTGTAAAAGAAGTACTTCTTGAGATAAAAAATATGCAATCAAATTCAAGAATATCTTCTCCAGAGTTAGACGGGTATACCGGGTTTATCTTCTTGAATCGTCAAAATAAGTTGTTAGATTATAGCGGAGTGGATAGATCTTTGAAGCGTATTGTTAAAAGCTATAATCAAGAAGAAATTACTAACGCACAAAAAGAAAATAGACAACCTGAATTACTCCCGATGTTTTCATTGCATAATTTACGGCATACGTTTTGTACGCGATTATGTAGCAATGAAACAAATCTAAAAATTATACAAGAAATTATGGGGCATTCAAATATCAGTATTACAATGAATATTTATAACGAGGTGAATATTCAGCAAAAGCAATCATCTTTTTATAATCTTGAAGGTAAAATTATAGTTTAATTTGTAGATGCTTTTAGTAAAATAAATTTACTAAAAATTTACTAAAAACAATTTACTTAATATATAAAGATTTAAAAAGATTTAAGAAGTAATTAATTTTAAGCTTACAATATATTGGATATAATTGAGTAAAAAACACAATATATTGTAAAGATAAAAGCTTTTAACACAATTTATTCACAGATTTTAAATACCTCCATAAAATAGTATTGTTACAGTGCAGTTATACAGCCTGTTAATACTAATTTATGGAGGTTATTTTTATGCCGGATGTATCCTACGGTTCAGAGCAGATGCCTTTAAATGATGACAGAACGCCTGACTCGGGCTGTGACGCAATCTGCATAGATGCAGACCGAATCTATGACAGCTGCGGAGCAAAGGATTGTTTAAACAATTTGCCGCTTATGTTCACGGAAGCAAATCAGGCGCTTGTAGAAAATGCTTGTTCAGTGCGCATAAATAGAGCAAATGTAATTACATCAACCGTTGAAGTTGAGCCGGTAGCGTTTCACAGAGGGTTCTACTCGGTGGATATGACGTTCTATTTTTCTGTCAACTGCGACGTCTATTCAAGTAATTGTTCATTGCCGACCACGGTAAACGGTCTCGCAGTTTACGGGAAACGAGTTGTGCTTTACGGCAGCGACGGAAGCGTAAAGTCATTCTCAAGCGGCAAGCCGGTAAAGTGCGAGAAAAACGACAGTGATTGTTATTGTTCATCAACAAGTTCTGTTCCGCAAGCAACCGTTCAAATTTCAAATCCCATGGCTTTATCGGCAAAGCTTGTAAACTGCAAACCTTGTTCTTCTATGCCGTGCAAACCGATTCCCCATTGTGTTTGCGATTACTTCTGCGGCGAGCTTGTGCCGTGCAAAAAGCAGAGGATTGAAGTTGCTATCGGAATATTTACAATCACCAGACTTCAGCGCAAAGTTCAGATTATGATTCCGTCATACGATTTCTGTGTTCCCCGCAAGGAGTGCTGCACAAAAACAGATGATCCGTGCGAAGTATTCAGCAAAATCGAATTCCCGACCGATTCATTCTTCCCCCGCAAATCCGAAGAGTGTGAAAACCACGACAAACCGTTTGAGTGCGGTTGTGAAGAATAGCTTTTTTATAATTTCTGCCGCCGCTCCCCGAAGCAGTTACATCTGTTTCGGGGAGAATTTTACTGCGTTTATAAACCAATTTTAAAATATAATTATCCCATATCAAACAAACTTAATTGTTTTTCCTTGCTTTCAAATTTATGCAGATATGCAAATACTTCATTTGTATTATACATAATTTCGTTTTTGCGGCATGTACCGGTAATAATATCCATAAGCCTATCCCTGTTTTTGCTCGTTATTTCATATGAATTACCGTATGTTTTGATGTATTTATTTTTAAGATTCGGAAAGTGTTTGTCAAGTTGTTTGTAAAAATATTCTCTGTTGCCGTTTCTAAGTGTAAGACCTATGTCAAAGCATATTATTCCTTTAACCTTTGCTTTAACGCAGTAGTCAAGCAGACCTTTGATGTTTTCTTCTGTGTCATTGATAAAAGGCAGAAACGGATCAAGCCACACAACCGTTGGTATACCGTTATCTCGAAAAATTTTAAGTGCTTCAAATCTTTCTTTTGTAGATGAAACATTCGGCTCAATTATATGGCATAGAACTTCATCGTAGGTTGTAAGTGTCATTTGTACCACAGACTTGCTTTTTCTGTTTATGCTTGTTAACAAATCTAAATCACGCAGCACGTCTGCTGATTTTGTCAGAACTGTTGCGCCAAAACCGTATTTGTTGATAATTTCAAGGCATTGCCTTGTCAGCTTAAGCTCACGTTCAATCGGAATATACGGGTCGGACATTGCTCCTGTTCCTATCATACATTTATGTCGTTTGTTTTTTAACGCCTTTTCAAGCAGAAACGGTGTGTTTTGCTTTACCTCAATATCTTCAAAATCGTGTTTCATTCCGTAGCACAAACTTCTTGAGTCGCAGTAAATGCAGTTGTGCTGACATCCTCTGTAGATATTTATTCCGTTGCTTGGTGATAAAATTCCCTTTGCGTCTACCTTGTGCATAAATTCCTCAATTATCTCTTGCATCTACAAACCACCTGTTTTCTTCAAGAAACAAAAATCGTTCTTTTCCCAGTATCATACAGGTGTATCTTATTCCTGCTCCGCCTGCCTTGAGTGAGGCGGCATATCTTATGTCCGTAATTTTGTCAATCGGATATTTTCTGTTGCCTTCCCAGTAAATATATTCCGGCAGTAAATTTCCGTCGCAGTCAAATATTGCAGATACCTTAATGTATTTTTTCATAACCAAACATCTCCTATAAATATCCAACGGGATGAATGACGTGGTCGTCCTTCGGATTAAAGGAAGAAAGTCCTCTGTCATTGAGCAGTACGGCAGGCTGCACAATGTAGTTGCCGAATCTTTTTTTCAGCACGTCAAGCGTTTTGTCAAGCGTTTCGTTTTGGATAAGTTTTTCTTCGTTTTGCAAAAAGTTTATTTGATGAGGAATATTGTTTTGAACAAAGTCGGTTACCGAAACTCCAATGCTCCGCAAAGGCCGCTGCATTTTATAGCTTCTTTTAAAAAGCGAAAATGCGCTTTGTGTAATATCCTTTGTAAGGCAGGTGTAGTTTTCAAGCGTGCATTGTCGTGTAAAGCTGTTAAGCTCGTTGTCACGAATACTTATTCCGACAGTTTTAGCCATAAATCCCTGCTCACGCAAACGTCTGCAAACGCTGTCGCAAAGCACGTACATAACTACCTTTACATCATCAAAACTTTCCATATCTCTCGGAGTAGTTGTTGAGTTGCCGATAGACTTAACTTCGGTGTTATCATTCATATGTGCAACAGGGGAGGAGTCGAATCCGTTTGCAAACCCGTAAATTAAATCTCCCCATTTGCCCAACAGCTTTCTTAAAATATCGGGAGAGGTGTTTGCAATGTCGCCTATGGTGTATATTCCTATTCTATTGAGCTTGTTTTTAGTTGCTTTGCCCACATACAGTAAATCACCTGTCGGAGAATTCCAAACAATATCTTTGAAATTTTCTCTTGTGATACAGGTTATTGCGTCAGGCTTTTTGTAGTCACTGCCGAATTTTGCAAAGATTTTGTTAAAGCTGACACCAATGCTTACGGTAATTCCAAGCTCTTCTTTTATTCTGTTTTTTATTTCAAGTGCAGTTTTGTATCCGTCGCTTTCAATGCCGTTTGTAATGTCAAGCCACGCTTCGTCAAGTCCGAAGTTTTCTATTCTGTCGGTGTAGTCGCTGTAAATTCGCCTTGCCATTTTTGAAAATCTTTTGTAAAGCTCAAAGTGAGGCGGAACAGTGACAAGCTCAGGACATTTTTGCTTTGCCTGCCATATAGCTTCGCCCGTTTTCACTTTATATTTTTTTGCTATCTCATTTTTGGCAAGGATAATTCCGTGCCTGTTTTCCGCATCTCCGCTGACCGCAACGGGCTTATCCCTAATATTTGGATTGTGCAGACATTCAACGCTTGCATAAAATCCGTTGCAGTCGCTGTGAAGAATAACCCTGTCATTTTTATATTTTTTTCTGTCAACTGTACTTTGAATATTCATAAAATCATCTCGAACAAATGTTTTATTACATTATAGAACATCTGTTCTAATATGTCAACAGGAAATTTTATGTTATAATAATATTATACGCTAAATGAAATATATTTGTGGTATAATCAGCCATATGGCGTAAGTTGTATCTGTTGCCAAGCATAGAAAAATGCACGATTTATATAACGCGCTGAAAACACAGCAAAAAAAGTCGGGAAATTTTTAAAAAAATATTGTATTCTAATCTTGTAAGGCGGTGACAAAATGCAGGAACAAATTGAAGCTGTACAGCGAATGCAGGAATATATTTCCGAAAATATTTATTCGGAAATAACATTAGCCGACTTGTCAAGAGCGTCAATGTATTCACCATGGTACTCGTATCGGATTTTCAAAAAGCTTTTAAAAATTACTCCTGCCGATTATATACGTCGGCTCAGACTTTCAAAAACAGCATTAAGGCTGCGTGATGAAAGCGTAAAGGTAATAGATTTGGCTTTTGATGCAGGATACGAAAGCACCGAAGGCTACCAACGGGCATTTTACAACGAGTTTGGCTGCAATCCCTCTGAATATGCAAAAAATCCCGTGCCTGTCTGTCTGTTTATCCCTTACGGAGTAAAATATTCACACCCCAAAAAGGAGGACAATATGGAAAACATTAAAAACATTTATGTTCAGCAGATTACAAAACCCGCAAGAAAAGTAATTATTAAACGAGGAGTAAAGGCAACAGACTACTTTGCTTACTGCGAAGAGGTTGGCTGTGACGTTTGGGGAATACTCACAAGCATAAAGTCAATCAGCAAAGAGCCTGTTTGTATGTGGCTGCCCGAGAAGTACAGAATTCCCGATACCTCACAATATGTTCAGGGAACGGAAGTGTCGCTTGATTACAGTGGAAAAATCCCCGATGGCTTTGACGTAATTGAACTTCCCGAGTGTAAATACCTGATGTTCCAAAGCGAACCTTTTGAAGAAAAAGACTTTGGTATAACAATTGAACAGGTGTGGGAAGCAATCAAAAAATATAATCCCGAACCTACAGGGCTTACTTGGGATAAAGATAACCCGAGAATCCAGCTTGAACCGATTGGCACAAGAGGCTACATTGAGCTTGTCCCCGTCAAGTAAATATTACATCTTACTCCGCCTTAGTTTTTTGCTTTGGCGGAGTTTGTTTTTTGATAAAATTATACCATTATTGTCAATGTTTTTGGTAAAAATATTGACAATAAATTATAAATAATATATACTATATATAATTAGTAGATAAAGATATATGTATTAAATGTTTAAAAAGGGTGAAATTTATGAAAAAAGCGGAAAAAACAATTTCAATCGTTCTTACCATAATTATGTTGCTTGGCACATTAGGCAGTATAAGTGCATTTGCGGCAGAAGGAGAATATCCTCCGATCGAAAGCGGACGGTATGACGATTTTGATGTGTTAAATAAATATCAGTATAATATTGTGGGTCATGGCTCTGAAATATTTGCACTGAATGAGATTTTATCAGCAAGAAATAAACCTGTTT
The DNA here is from genome assembly GCA_947369085.1 of uncultured Clostridia bacterium. GTDB lineage: Bacteria > Bacillota > Clostridia > Oscillospirales > Acutalibacteraceae > Ruminococcoides. The sequence continues at coordinate 8,125 of CANBJR010000013.1, forward strand.
CAATATCTCTTACCGAATCAGAAGAAAAAGAAATTATTGACGATTACAGATTATTGTATTCCGATTATGAGCTCGGAGAGATAGGTGTCGAATGTTATGGCGTTTTAAGTGACGGAAGTAAGCTTTTGCTTGTCAACGCTGAAAAGCTTGCATTTTTAACTGAATTTTATTATGTAGTAATTGATGAATATTTAATTACTAATAGTGACAACCGTTATTTAGTATATAAGGACAATCAATTTATCGACTTAAATGAAATATCTGAAAATTTACTTGATGAAACAGCAGAAATTCTCCAGTTTGCAAAATTTGTAAATTCCAACGAACAGATAGAAACTGTACCTACAACAATTCAGCCTACAACAAATTCTGTTTCAACTCCTGATACACTTTCAAAGAACAATTCAGGTAATGAAACTAATCCCAATAATTCAAACGGAAGTATTCCTACAGGTCAGAACAATTTTATAGCTTTATTCAGCGTTTTAATTCTTGGTGTTTCTGCAATCATCTTGTTAACAGCAAAAAATAAGAAGAACTCTTTATAATAATAGTTATATTAATAATTCATTTTCAAAATCCGCCTAAGCGAAAGCAAGGGCGGAATTTCTTTTACTGTATATTGATTACATAAATGTAATTCCCATTTACAAAAACAAGATATTGTGTTAAAATCTAAAATGTTAAATTATGTAAAAAAATAAACGGAGGTATCACTATGGAAGCTTACAAAAAGGAATTTATTGAATTTATGGTAGACTGTCAGGTTCTTAAATTCGGCGATTTCGTAACAAAAAGCGGCAGAAAAACACCGTTCTTTGTAAATACCGGATTCTACAGAACAGGCGCACAGCTAAGAAGACTCGGACAGTATTATGCCGAGGCAATCAACAACAAATTCGGTCTTGACTTTGACGTGCTTTTCGGACCTGCCTACAAGGGTATTCCGCTTTCTGTAGCCGCAACAATTGCAATAAGCGAAAAATACGGCAAGGATATCCGTTATTGTTCAAACAGAAAAGAAGTTAAGGATCACGGCGATAAGGGAATTTTGCTTGGCAGTCCAATAAACGACGGAGATAAGGTTGTTATAATTGAGGATGTTACAACAGCAGGAACTTCAATTGAAGAAACACTTCCGATTATTAAAGCACAGGGAGATGTCAGTCCGATAGGTCTTGTCGTTTCTGTTGACAGAATGGAAAGAGGCAAGGGCGAAAAGAGCGCTCTTTCGGAAATTGAGGAAAAATACGGATTAAAAACTACCGCAATTGTAACAATGGCAGAGGTAGTGGAACACCTTTACAATAAAGAGTACAAGGGCAGAATTGTAATTGACGATAAACTCAAAGCTGCAATTGAAGCATATTATGAGCAGTACGGAGTAAAATAAACAGCTATAAGAGGTTTGTTATGACTTCATCAAACGGTAACGAGCATACGGGACACCGTAAGCGTTTAAAGAAAAAATTCATAGAAAACGGACTTGATGTTTTTGAACCTCACGAAGCGCTTGAATTATATCTTTTTTACGCAATTCCCAGAAAAGACACAAATCCGCTGGCACACAGACTTCTTGATAAATATGGCTCAATAAGCGCAGTCTGCGACGCTCCGCTTGACGAGCTTGAAAATGAGTTTGGATTGTCGCAGTCTGCTTCGGTTTTGCTAAAGCTTTTGCCGCAGATGTCAAGATTGTATAATGAGTCAAAAATGTCCTATGATAAACCTATCGACCTTGAAAAGGTAGGCGAAATGTTTGCCGCCAAATTTATCGGCAGAACGAGCGAGGAAACCGCGTTAATGCTTGGCGATGCAAAGGGCAAGATGATTTACTTTGACATTGTGGCAAAGGGCTCGCTCACTGCAACCGAAATGCCTGTAAGAAGGATTGTAGACCTTGCACTGCGCAAGAATGCCAAAACTGCATTTTTAGGTCACAATCATCCCAGCGGCACAGCCCTGCCGTCACCGGGTGACCTTGAAGCAACAGAACTTTTAAAGGAAACGCTTGGCGCAATAGGCGTTAATCTTGTCGACCATATTATTGTGACAAGCGAGGACTATGTTTCTTTGCGCGAAAGCGGAATGGCAGGCAAAATTTTCTATTTCGATATATAAATTTATATATGTGTAATTATATTCATCATATGATGTGACAGCTTATGAAATTTAAGATTCATTCAAAATACAAGCCTACGGGCGACCAACCACAGACAATTGAAAAGCTTGTTGAAAGCATAAATGCAGGCAATAAAGAGCAGACCTTGCTCGGTGTAACAGGCTCAGGCAAAACCTTTACAATGGCAAATGTAATTGAGCGTGTTCAGCGACCCACACTTGTGCTTGCCCACAACAAAACCCTTGCGGCTCAGCTTTGCAGTGAATTTAAAGAGTTTTTCCCGGACAACGCAGTAGAATATTTTGTATCCTACTATGATTATTATCAGCCTGAGGCGTATGTTGCTCATACAGATACCTACATTGAAAAGGACTGCTCAATAAACGACGAAATTGATAAGCTCCGTCACAGTGCAACGCTCGCTCTTTCGGAGCGAAAAGATGTAATTATCGTTGCCTCAGTTTCGTGTATCTACAGCCTGGGCAACCCTATTGATTACCGTAATATGGTAATTTCGCTCCGTCCGGGAATGGAAAAAAGCCGTGACGATTTAGTTAAAAAGCTCGTAGAGCTTCAGTATGAGCGAAACGATATAAATTTCATACGCAACAAGTTCAGAATCAGGGGAGATGTAGTAGAGATTTTCCCTGCCGCTTCAAATGATTCCATAATCCGAGTTGAATTTTTCGGTGATGAAATTGACAGAATTTCCGAGATAAATCCGCTTACGGGCGAGTTGAAAAATATTTTGCGCCACGCTGCAATTTATCCTGCTTCGCACTACATTGTTTCAAAAGATAAAATGCAGATTGCACTTGCGGAAATTGAGCGTGAATTACAGGAAAGGCTTGAATATTTCCGAGAAAACGGCAAGTTGCTTGAAGCGCAGAGAATCGAACAGCGTACGCATTATGATATGGAAATGCTTCAGGAAATCGGCTTTTGTACGGGAATAGAGAACTATTCCGGAATTTTGTCGGGCAGAGCTCGCGGCTCTGCACCGTACACCCTGCTTGATTACTTCCCTAAGGACTTTCTGTTGTTTGTAGATGAGTCGCACGTTACATTGCCGCAGGTAAGGGGAATGTATGCGGGTGACCACGCAAGAAAGAAAAGCCTTGTTGACTTTGGATTCAGACTGCCGTCTGCATTTGACAACAGACCGCTGAATTTTGACGAGTTTTACGACAGAGTAAATCAGGCGGTGTTTGTCAGCGCAACTCCGGGTGATTTTGAAATGGAAAAGTCAAAGGTGGTTGCAGAACAGATTATACGTCCTACGGGACTTCTTGATCCTGAAATTTCAGTAAGACCTACAGACGGACAGCTTGACGATCTCGTTTCTGAAATTAATATCAGAACAGAAAAGAAACAGCGCACACTTGTTACAACGCTGACAAAAAAAATGGCTGAGGATTTAACGACGTACCTGGAAACAATGGGTATAAAGGTACGCTATATGCACCACGATATAGATACCGTTGAACGAATGGAGATTGTGCGTGATTTGCGCCTTGGTGAATTTGACGTGCTTGTGGGAATCAATTTGCTTAGAGAAGGTCTTGATATTCCCGAGGTTTCACTTGTTGCGGTGCTTGACGCCGACAAAGAGGGATTTTTGCGCAGCACACGTTCGCTTATTCAGATTACGGGACGTGCCGCACGAAACAGCGACGGTATGGTAATAATGTACGCCGACAGCGTGACAGAATCAATGCAGGTTGCGATTGAGGAAACACAGCGCCGACGTGAAATTCAGCAGAAGTATAACGAAGAACATAACATCGTTCCAAAGACGATTGTTAAGAAGGTAAGCGAAATTCTCGAGATTTCCACTCATGATGACAGCGAGTTTAAGAGAGCAAAGAAACTTTCAAAAGCTCAGAAACAACAGCTTATTGAAAGCCTTACAAAGGAAATGAAAGCAGCGGCAAAGCTGCTTGAATTTGAACATGCCGCATATCTGCGTGACAAAATCAACAAACTGCGCGAAGAAAAATAAAATTTTAGTAATTAAAATTATTGCAACGTTGACATAGGGACACGGCGTGCCGTGTCCGTATTTGCGGTATGAAAACGATAAAGGAAGAGTGAAATGGCAAGAAAGAAAACCAACGAATATGATAATACCAGCATAACCACCCTCAAGGGTGCCGATCGTGTTCGCAAAAGACCTGCGGTAATCTTCGGCTCCGACGGCATTGACGGTTGTCAGCACTCGGTATTTGAAATTCTTTCAAACTCCATTGACGAAGCAAGAGAGGGCTACGGCAAGCAGATTTCCGTAAGCCGTTTTTCCGACGGTTCAATTGAAGTTGAGGACCACGGAAGAGGTATCCCTGTTGACTATAATGAAAATGAGCAAAAATTCAACTGGGAACTTGTGTTCTGTGAAATGTACGCAGGCGGAAAGTATAACAACAACGAGGGTGAAAGCTACGAGTTTTCTCTCGGTATGAACGGTTTGGGACTTTGCTCAACTCAGTACGCTTCTGAATATATGGATGTTGATATCCGCCGTGACGGCTACCGTTATACGCTTCATTTTGAAAAAGGCGTGAATGTCGGCGGTCTTAAAAAAGAACCGTATAATAAAAAAGATACGGGAACAAAAATTCACTGGAAGCCCGACTTGGAGGTTTTTACCGATATTGATATTCATCCTGACTATTTTCTCGACATAATGAAACGTCAGGCAATTGTCAATGCAGGTGTGGAATTTATATTTAAAAATCAGAATGGACGTTCATTTGACACAACTTCCTTTAATTACGTAAACGGCGTAGTTGACCATGTTGCCGAGGTAATCGGAGAGGGAGGATTAACTTCTGTTCAGCATTGGGAAACTGAATGCAAAACCCGTGACCGTGACGACAAACCCGAATACAAATGCAAAATGGATATAGCCGTTGCATTTTCAAATAAGGTCAGCCTTACCGAATATTACCACAACTCAAGCTGGCTTGAGCACGGTGGTGCACCCGACAAGGCTGTGCGCAACGCATTTGTGTATCAGATTGACAGCTACTTAAAACAAAATAATAAATATAACAAAACAGAAAGTAAAATTAAGTTTGATGACGTAGAGGACTGCCTTGTATGCGTAATTTCCTCGTTTTCAAGTGTTTCTTCCTACGAAAACCAAACCAAAAAGGCTGTAACCAATAAGGGTATACAGGATGCTATGACTGCTTTTCTGCGTCAGAGCTTAGAGGTTTATTTCATTGAAAATCCCCTTGAAGCCGAGAAAATTGCAGAACAGGTGCTTGTAAACAAGCGCAGTCGTGAAAACGCGGAGAAAACCCGACTTAACATAAAGAAAAAGCTTTCGGGCAATCTTGACATTACTAACCGAGTTGCAAAATTTGTCGATTGCAGAAGCAAGGACGTAGAACAGCGAGAACTGTTCATAGTGGAGGGTGACTCTGCTCTCGGTGCCTGCAAACAGGCAAGAAATCCCGATTTTCAGGCTATAATGCCTATCAGAGGAAAAATTCTGAACTGTCTTAAAGCCGACTATGATAAGATTTTCAAAAGCGAAATCATCACAGATTTGCTAAAGGTTCTCGGCTGCGGAGTTGAGGTAAAGTCAAAGGCTAACAAGAATCTTTCAAGTTTTGATATGAATGCTCTGCGTTGGAACAAGGTTATTCTTTGTACCGATGCCGACGTTGACGGCTTCCAGATTCGTACGTTGCTACTTACAATGCTTTATCGGCTTACTCCTACTCTTATCGAACGGGGCAAGGTGTTTATTGCGGAATCTCCGCTTTATGAAATCACCTCAAAAAACGATGTTTACTTTGCATATGATGAAATTGAAAAAGACAGGTTTATTGAGCAAATAGGCAACGATAAATTCACAATTCAGCGAAGCAAAGGTCTGGGTGAAAACGAACCCGATATGATGAATTTAACTACAATGAATCCCGATACACGCCGTCTAATCAAGGTTATGCCCGATGACGCAGCGCAGACAGCCGAAATCTTTGATATTCTTCTTGGTGATAATTTGCAGGGAAGAAAGGATTATATTGTAGAACACGGCAATGAATATATAGATAATCTCGATGTAAGCTGACAGGAGGTGGAAAACAATGGCTTCTAAAAAGAAAACTCCCCAAAAATCAATTTCGCCGAAAACTCACGGCGTAATCAACGGTGCGGGCGATATAGTAGAACAACCCATAGTTTCCACTATCCGTGAAAACTATATGCCCTACGCAATGAGCGTAATATTGTCACGTGCAATTCCTGAAATAGACGGCTTTAAGCCCTCCCACCGCAAATTGCTTTTTACCATGTACAAAATGGGACTTTTAACCGGCAACAGAACAAAGTCTGCTAATATTGTCGGCGCAACAATGAAACTCAATCCTCACGGCGACTCGGCAATCTATGACACAATGGTGCGTTTGTCAAGGGGCTACGAGGCGCTTTTACATCCGTACGTTGACTCAAAGGGTAACTTCGGTAAGTTCTACAGCCGTGATATGGCTTGGGCTGCTTCAAGATATACTGAGGCAAAGTTAGCGCCGATTTGCAACGAGCTGTTCCGTGATATTGACAAAGACACAGTCGATTTTGTCGATAACTACGATAATACAATGAAAGAGCCGTCATTGCTTCCCGTAGCTTTTCCGTCTGTGCTTGTAAATGCAAACACAGGTATTGCGGTAGGTATGGCTTCAAATATCTGTTCCTTTAATCTTAAAGAAATCTGCGAAACAACAGCGGCGCTTATCCGTGATCCGGACCATGACATAAAGACAACTTTGCCGGCGCCCGATTTTATAGGCGGCTGTCAGATAATCTACGATGAAAAAACAATCAATCAGGTTTACGAAACCGGCAGAGGAAGCATTAAATTGCGTGCAAAGTACGAGTACGACAAATCCGCAAACTGTATTGATGTGCTTTCAATTCCGAGTACAACAACCTGTGAGGTTATAATTGAGAAGATTATCGACCTTGTAAAACAGGGCAAGGTAAAGGAAATTTCCGATATTCGTGATGAAACAGGTATTGACGGTCTTAAAATTACAATCGATTTAAAGCGTGGCGTTGACCCCGACAAGCTTATGGCAAAGCTTTTTCGCTTTACAACGCTCGAGGATTCCTACGCCTGCAATTTCAACGTCCTTATCGGCGGAGTGCCTATGGTGCTTGGCGTTAAGTCGCTTTTAGAGGAATGGATAGCATTCAGAATTGAGTGCGTAAGGCGCAGAACATATTATGACCGCAACAAAAAGGCTGACAAGCTTCATTTACTAAAGGGTCTTGAAAAAATCCTGCTCGATATTGACAAGGCAATTAAAATTATCCGTGAAACCGACGAAGAAGTTGAAGTAGTACCAAACCTTATGATTGGCTTCGGCATCGACAAAATTCAGGCTGAATACGTTGCAGAAATCAAACTTCGTCATCTAAACCGTGAATATATTTTAAAGCGCACAAAGGATATTGAGGAACTTGAAAAGGAAATTGCAGAGCTTGACGAAATCTTAAAGAGCAAAGCAAGAATCAAGACCATAATTGTCAAAGAACTTAAAGCAATAGCCGAAAAGTACGGACAGCCTCGCAAGAGTATTATTATATATGAGGATAGTACAAAGTACGAAGAAGAAATTGAGGAAATCCCCGATTATCCCGTAACCTTCTTCTTTACAAAGGAAGGCTATTTCAAGAAGATAACGCCTCAGTCGCTTAGAATGAGCGGAGCACATAAGTTAAAAGACGGCGATGGAATTGTGCAGGAAATTGAATTTTCAAACAACTGTGATTTGCTGTTCTTTACAGACAAATGTCAGGTTTACAAGGCAAAAGCCTCCGACTTTTCCGATACCAAAGCAAGTGTTCTCGGTGACTATGTGGCCGCTAAGCTTTCAATGGACGAGGGCGAAAACGCAGTATTTATGGTTGCAACTAAGGACTACAAGGGAATTTTGCTCTTTGCATTTGAAAACGGAAAGGCGGCAAAGGTTCCTCTTGAAGCATATGCAACAAAGACTAACCGCAAAAAGCTGACAGGCGCATATTCCGACAAGTCGCCTCTTTCGGGAATTATATATCTTCAAGATGACAGAGAAGTGCTCTTTAAAGCTTCGTCCGGCAGAATGCTGCTGGTTCATACAGGCGCATTGTCGCTCAAATCAACACGTTCAACTCAGGGCGTAGCCGTTATGAAGCTTAAAAAAGGTCACAGACTGTTTGAAATTTCCGAATACAAAGAGGGAACTTTTGCAAAGCCTCAGCGTTACAGAACTCGCTCTATGCCTGCATTGGGTGCTTTGCCGTCAAACGAGGACACGTCTGACGAACAGCTTTCACTGCTTTAAAAACTGAGCGAATATATATTTAAAAACTAAAAATAAAAAATATAAAAATTCACTTGCAAAAAGAGTATTAATGTGATACTATATAATAGTTAATTAATGCAGATTATCGTGTATTATATCATTTTATTGAAAGGAAGATGAAAAATGGGCGTTTTAGGTATTGTTCTCGGTGTTATTCTCGGCATCGTTTCAATAGCAATCATCGTTGTAATTATCCTTCAGGAAGGCAATCAGCAGGGTCTTGGTGTTGTAACAGGTGCGGCTGATTCTTATTTTTCAAAGAACAAGGCTCGTTCAATTGATGCTTTTCTTTCCCGTTGGACAAAGGTATTTGCTGCAGTATTTGTTCTTTTTGTAATTGCACTTAACGTACTTTCCTATTTTGGAGTAATTAAGTAATATCTTTAAAAATTTCAGCATAATTATAGACCGTCGGATGTATGTCCGACGGTCTGTTTTATTTTGTAAATATTTGGAGATGTTTTTTATGCCGCTTTGGGGATTAGCAATAGTGTTCGCGTCAATTTTCCTGATTTTTGCAATTATCCATTACATATCAAAAAGTAAGCATCCGTTTAAAAGAGCAATTTTGTCAATGCTGTTTGGTGCGACAACCCTGACGGCAGTAAATCTGACATCAGGTCTTACAGGTGTTTTTATTCCCGTAAGTCTTATATCAATAATTGTTTCTGTTGCAGGTGGAGTGCCCGGAGTAACCCTGATGTTGTTGCTTAATCTGTTTTTTTAATCAAGCTTTACCTGCACGGTAATTCAGTAAATATCAGTTATTTTACCGGATAAAACTGTTATGCAACTGACAGAAAGTTTATTATAATACACCGTAAAGCTCTTCAAGAGCCTCGCCGACATTTTCTTTGTCCTTAGTCATAAGCGCAAGCATAACCTTATAAATAGTTGCAGGGCTGTCGTAGAAGTTCTTTTTCATAACCATAGCCTGTTCAAAGGTAGGAGCGTAAAGCTTAAAAGAAAACAAATCCATATTGCCGCCCAGAATTTTGCATATAACCTCAAATCCGTTTTCAATTTTGACAATTTCAACTGAGTTTTCGCGGTGCTTCTTTTTTTCGCCGAGCAGTTTTATGGCGTTTAAATACGCCTTTTCCTTAACGGTATAGGGAAGCGTGCTTTCAAGCTGTGTTGCAATCATTTTTCCGTTATCCGTAAGCTCGTATGTTTGAGTTCCGTCAACAATATCGCTTTCTTTAATGTTGCCGTCATTAATTAAACCGTCAAAAGCGGCGCTTACCTCAAAAAAGTTTGCAAGCTCGTCAATAGTAATTGACTGAACGACAAGATCTTTATCCATACTTTCCTTCACGCAGTTAAGCATATAGCAGATAAGAATTCTGATTTCATGCTTGCTTCTTACTCCGCCTAAGGTTACGCCTTCGTCAAATGTATCAAAAGCCATATAATCACCCGTATTTTAATATTTATCTTAATTATAACATATAATAAATTAAAAGTGTATATTTTTATTAAATTAATTTGACTATCCATGTTTGTTATGATAGAATTATAGCAAGGAAGGAGTAATCTTATGGAACAATATATGCCTTTCATATGGATAGGTTTTGCAGTATTAATGGCTGTATGCGAAGCGTTTACATCGCAGCTTGTGTCAATTTGGTTTGTGCTTGGCTCTGTGTGCGCAGCAATTACTTCAATTTTCACAGATTCAATTGCGATTCAGTCGGCGGTGTTTCTTGCCGTGTCGCTTATAGCTTTAGTTGTTACAAGACCGCTTGTAAATAAAATCAGAAAGAAAAAGGGTATTACAAGTACGAATGCCGATAGGCTGATAGGTAAAATCGGAATTGTCCTTGATGATATTAAGGACGCCCAAAGTGTAGGACAGGTTAAGGTTGAGGGTGAAATCTGGACTGCAAAGTCGCAACGCGCCCCTATAGCCAAAAACATTAAAATTAAGGTTCTTGCAATTGAGGGAGTAAAACTCATTGTTGAACCTGCAGAATAAATTTGAGGAGTAAATTATGCCAGGATTAATTATTTTAGGAATTATCGTTTTAATTGTGTTGCTTATTATTGTGTGCAACATCAAAATTGTACCTCAGGCTCATGCCTATGTAATTGAAAGACTCGGTACTTATTATGCAACATGGGATACAGGACTTCACGTAAAAATCCCGTTTCTTGACAAAATCTCAAAGAAAGTGTCGCTCAAGGAGCAGGTTGTTGACTTCCCTCCTCAGCCTGTAATTACAAGAGATAACGTAACAATGCAGATTGATACCGTTGTGTATTTTGAAATTACTGACCCGAAGCTTTACTGCTACGGTGTTGAGCGCCCGTTAAGCGCAATTGAGAATCTTACAGCAACAACTCTGCGTAATATCATCGGTGACTTAGAGCTTGATAATACTTTGACATCACGTGATACAATCAACGATAAAATCAGAATTATCCTTGACGAAGCAACAGATGCATGGGGTATTAAGGTTATCCGTGTTGAGCTTAAAAACATTCTTCCGCCGCGTGAAATTCAGGACGCAATGGAAAAGCAAATGAAAGCAGAGCGTGAACGACGCGCAAGAATCCTCGATGCAGAGGGTGAAAAGCGCAGTCAGATTCTTGTTGCCGAGGGTATGAAAGAGTCTGCAATCCTCAAGGCAGACGCCGTAAAGGAGCAGAAAATCCGTGAGGCACAGGGTGAAGCTGAGGCTATTCTCACAGTGCAAAAGGCTAATGCAGACGCACTTAGAATGTTAAATGAAGCGGCCCCGACAGATCGCATAATTCAGCTTAAATCTCTTGAAGCCTTTGCAAAGGCAGCTGACGGCAAAGCAACTAAAATCATCATTCCGTCAGAGATTCAGAGTCTTGCAGGCAACGTAACGGCAATAAAAGAACTTTGGGATACTAACACACCAAAGCAATAAATTAAAAGTTCAAATCACAGCGCAGTCTTTTGACTGCGCTTGACTTTTTAAATTCAAAAAGGGGTAGAATATGTTAATTATAAATCTGTTGTGGTATTTCGTGACGTTTTCCTTTTGCGGCTGGATTATAAACGAGCTGAGAACGTTGTTTGAAGAAAAGAAGTTTTACAATAAAGGATTTCTTGCTTCACCGTTTTGTCCGTCCTACGGGGTTGGTGCGGTAATTTGTTATCTTACCTTAAATCAATTTCAAAATAATAAGTTTATTTTGTTTTTAGGAAGCTGCGTTATTTTGTCGCTTGTCGTTATTCTTATCGGATTTTTTACCGAAAAAGTTCTCGGTTTTAAACCATGGGATTTCAGTGATATGAATTTGAATATCGGCAGCTATATAACTTTGCCTTATGCGATTTTGCTCGGAATAATGGGAACAATTCTTGTCGGTGCATTAATTCCTATTTTAAATTCTTTTATTGAGCTTATTCCGTTTATTGTCAGTCTTATTGTAGTTCTGTCAATCTGCCTGATCGTTCTTATCGACTATGTTCTTTCAATAATCACAACCTTGAGATTACAGCACAGAATCAAAAAGCTCAACGGTGTTTCCAACTTGCTTGGAAGCGACGTACCGCAGGAAAAAATTGACGAGCTTGAAAGCAATTACAATAAGCTTTTTACTGAAAATATTATGCGCCGAAGACTTGTTTCGGCATTCCCTGAACTGAAAAATACCGCGTATGTAAAGCAAATTGCTTCAAAAATTGATGAAATTAAGACCGATAATATGAAGGAATATACTCAGGTATATGAAAACAAAAGCGATGAGCCTTTTGCATTCGGTTTTTGCTTTACAAAGCTGTTTTATCTTTTCATTTTTGGCTCAATGCTTGGCACCTTGTTTGAAACTATCTGGGCGCTTTTTGCCGAAGGTCATTTCGAAATACGCGTCGGAATGGTTTACGGTCCGTTTATTCCAGTGTACGGCGGAGGAGCCTGTTTCTTGACGGCGGTTTTGTATAAGCTTTATAAGTTAAGCGATACGCTTATTTTTGTAATCAGTGCAGTAGTCGGCGCAGGCTTCGAATATTTTTGTTCTTGGTTTCAGGAAGCACTTTTCGGTACAGTTTCCTGGGATTACAGCAACACAGCCTTTAACCTTGACGGCAGAACAAACCTTATGTATGCGCTGATTTGGGGCTTCCTCGGTCTTGTCTGGGTGCGCTATCTCTATCCGTGGGCGTCAAAGCTGATTGAGAAAATTCCTAAGCGTGCAGGCTCAATAGTCACGACCTTTCTCATTGTCTTTATGCTGTTCAATGCTTTTATGTCTGTATCTGCAACTTACCGTTGGACACAGCGTGACAACGGAGTGTCGGCTTCAAACGGTTTTGAAGAGTATTTGGACAAGCATTTTGACGACGATAAAATGAACTTTTTGTTTCCGCATATGCAGGCTGTTGCGGACACGGGAATTGACTCTTCAGGCAGTCAGGGTGAAACAAACAGCTTGGAGCATACTCTTGCAGGTGATTCTGATGAGTAAAATTCAGGTGATTGCGGTGAATTTTTTCGATTTGACGTCGTTTGTGAAAATAATTGGCATATTCTATTGAAATTTAAACGATTTTTTAATATAATATAATAAGTTATATTCGGCAAGTGTTTTTAATTCTTGCGCGGCTATAAAATACACGACTAAGGAGCATATTATGAAGAAAGTTGCAATCATAATGGGTTCAGACAGTGATTTCCCCGTAGTATCAAAGGCTGTCAAAAAGTTAAAGGAATTCGGCGTTGAATATGAGGTTCACGTTATGAGCGCCCATAGAACGCCCGATGCAGCAATTGAGTTTTCTGCGAACGCAAAGAAAAACGGATTTGGTGTAATTATTGCAGCAGCAGGAATGGCTGCTCACCTTGCAGGAGTACTTGCCGCAAAAACAACGCTTCCCGTTATAGGAATTCCCTGCAAATCTGCACAGCTTGACGGTATGGACGCACTTCTTGCTACAGTTATGATGCCTACAGGAATCCCTGTTGCAACAGTTGCGGTTGACGGTGCGGCTAACGCTGCAATTTTGGCAGTTGAAATGCTTGCAATTTCGGATGATACGCTTGCAGAAAAGCTTGAGAATATGAAAAAAGAAATGGAAAACGGCGTTGCAGAAAAAGATAAGGCAATGCAGCTTAGGGTGGCAGAGCTTTGATTAAGAATTTTGTTGATATAAATACAAAACTTGACAAGTGTAACGATGAATGCGGTGTTTTTGGCATTTACAGAAATGACGATGACCTTGACAGCGTTGCAATCACTCACGATGCTCTTTTCGGTCTTCAGCACAGGGGACAGGAGAGCGCAGGCATTACCGTGAATTGTGATGGCGAGTTTTCAACCGTTAAGGAGCTTGGTATGGTTTCCGAGGTGTTTGGCGGAAAAACACTTTCAAAGCTCAAAAACGGAAGAATAGCAGTAGGTCACGTTCGCTATACATCTAACGAAAGCCTTGATCGTGCGTCAAATCAGCCGCTTGTTTTAAGATATAAAGAGGGTTCAATCGGAATTGCGAGCAACGGCTCGATTACCAATTTCCCCGAAATCCGAGTAGAGCTTGAACGCGGCGGAGCAATTTTTCAGTCAAATTCAAACGCCGAACTTATGGGTTATGTCATTGCATCCGAAAGGTGCTACACCGATAATCTTGAGGATGCAGTTCTTCGCTCAATGGATAGGCTCAAGGGTGCATATTCAACTGTGATTTGCGCACCAACCCGTCTTATCGGTTTTCGCGACATGTACGGATTTCGTCCTCTCTGCGTAGGAAAAATCAAGAACAGCTATGTTATTTCGTCCGAAAGCTGTGTGTTTGACAGCCTCGGCGGCGAGTTTGTCCGTGACGTTGAGCCGGGTGAAATGATTGTAATTGACGAAGACGGTTTCCACAGCTACAAGGCAAGAATGACTGCGGAAAAAACTTCGCTTTGTCTTTTTGAGTATGTTTACGTTGCTCGTCCCGACAGTGTGATTGACGGTGTAAGCGTACACAACGCTCGTTATAATGCAGGCGAATTGCTTTACAAGGAGTTTCCGATTAAAGCCGATATGGTCTGCGGCGTTCCTGATTCGGGAATTATTGCCGCACAGGGATATTCGAAAGCTTCGGGTATCCCGTTTGGAATGGGTTTTGTAAAGAATAAATACATCGGCAGAACAGTAGGAACAGGCAAGGATAAGAAAAAACGTCTTTTGCAAACCCGACTTACTGCGCTTAAAGCCAATGTAGATGGAAAAAGAATTGTTATAATTGACGACTCAATCGTTAGAGGAGAAACGTCAAAGCATATTGTAAAGCTTATGCGTGACGCAGGTGCAAAAGAGGTTCATATGCTTATAAGCTCACCTCCGTTCATATGCCCCTGCTACTATGGAATTGACATTCGTGATAAGGACTCCCTGATTGCAAATAAATTGTCTATCGATGAAATAAGAGAACTTGTCGGCGCTGATTCACTCGGATATTTAAGTCTTGAAAGCTTAAGAAAAATTGCAGAAAAAGCAAGTGTTGAGCTTTGTGACGGCTGTTTCAGCGGCAGCTATAATGCTGAAATTCCGAGAACAATTTTTGTAGATAAATATGCTAAAAAAATAAATAAAAAATAACGGAGGATTACAATGAACAGCTTTTCAGAAAGTTACAAGGCAGCAGGTGTTGATGTAACCGCAGGTTACAAGGCGGTTGAGTTGATGAAAAAACACGTTGCCCGCACCAAAATTGACGGTGTTGTTTCGGGTATCGGCGGATTCGGCGGACTGTTTGCTCCTAATTTCAATGGAATGGAGGAGCCTGTTTTAGTAAGCGGTACAGATGGTGTCGGTACAAAAATCAAGCTTGCTTTTCTGCTTGATAAGCACGACACAATCGGAATTGACGCCGTTGCAATGTGTGTAAACGATATTATTTGTTGCGGTGCACAGCCTTTGTTTTTCCTTGACTACATTGCAATCGGAAAGAATATTCCCGAAAAAGTTGCAGAAATCGTATCCGGCATCGCAGAAGGCTGTGTTCAGTCAGGTTGTGCTCTTATCGGCGGTGAAACAGCCGAGCACCCCGGACTTATGCCGATTGACGAATACGATGTTGCTGGCTTCAGCGTAGGTATTGCCGACAAGCCAAAGCTTATTGACGGCTCAAACCTCAAAGCAGGCGACGTACTTATCGGACTTCGTTCCTCCGGTGTCCACTCAAACGGTTTTTCGCTGGTAAGAAAAATTTTCGGCATTGACGAAACGACAATCAACGCAGAGTATCCTGAGCTTGACAAGCCTCTCGGCGAAACTCTGCTTACTCCCACAAAAATTTATGTTAAATCTATCCTTGCACTCATTAACGAAGTCAAGGTAAAGGCAATTTCTCATATTACAGGCGGCGGCTTCTACGAAAATATTCCCCGTATGCTTAAAGACGGACTCACCGCAAAAATCAAAAAGGACAGCATTCCCGTTCTGCCAATCTTCAAGCTTATGCAGAGAGTCGGCAACATTTCCGAGCACGATATGTTCAATACATTTAATATGGGTGTAGGAATGATTACAGCAGTTGCTAAAGAAGACGCTGATAAGGCGCTTGAAGTCTTAAAAGCTAACGGCGAAGACGCAGTAATCCTCGGCGAAGTAGCAGAGGGTAATGACGGAGTTGTGTTTGAATAATGAAAAATATTGTAGTTTTAGTATCAGGCGGCGGCACTAATTTGCAGGCGCTTATTGATGCACAAAACAGAGGAGAGATTAAAAACGGAAAAATTTCCTGTGTAATCTCCTCAAACCCCAATGCTTATGCTCTGACACGTGCGCAAAATAATAATATTTCTACAGAAGTCATAAGACGAAAGGATTTTGCAGAGTTTGATGAATATGACAATGCCTTAACCAATCTTTTAAAAAGCAAAAATGCAGATGTTGTTGTACTTGCAGGCTTTATGACAATTCTCGGCAGTAAGGTTATTTCAGCATATAGAAATAAGATTATCAATATTCATCCTTCCCTTATTCCATCCTTCTGCGGAGAGGGTTATTACGGACTTAAAGTTCACGAGGCTGCTCTCGAAAAAGGAGTTAAAGTAACGGGCGCAACGGCCCATTTTGTGAACGAAGTTTGTGACGGCGGTCCTATCATCAATCAGAAGGCTGTTGAAATCCAAAACGGCGACACTCCTGAAATTTTACAGAAGAGAGTTATGGAACAGGCTGAATGGAAAATTCTTCCCAAGGCTGTTTCGCTTTTCTGCGAAGATAAAATTATCGTAAAAGACAATAAAACTGAAATTCTTGACTAATCGGAGGTAAATTATGAAACCCGTATCTCTTTATAACGACATTGCTTCAACAACATATCCCGGCAGAGGTATAGTAATCGGCAGAAGCGCAGACGGCACAAAGGCTGTAATTGCGTACTTCATTATGGGAAGAAGTGAAAACAGCAGAAACAGAGTTTTTGTTGAAACCGAGGACGGAATCAAGACCCAGGCTTTTGACCCGTCAAAGCTTGTTGACCCCTCGCTTATCATCTATTCACCCGTAAGAGTACTAGGCAATAAGACAATCGTCACAAACGGTGACCAGACCGATACAATTTATGATCTTATGAATCAGCAGCTGACATTTGAGCAGTCACTTCGCACTCGTGAATTTGAGCCTGACGGACCTAACTATACACCCCGAATTTCAGGTATCGTAAAGTGCACTGACGGCAAGATGAACTATGCAATGTCTATTCTTAAGAGTGCAGACGGCAATCCCGACTGCTGTGAGAGATATACATTTACTTATGATTCACCTCTTGCAGGCATTGGAAGATTCATCCACACTTATATGAGCGACGGTAATCCGCTTCCGAGCTTTGAGGGCGAGCCTACTTTGGTTGAAATCGACAACGATGACATTGATACATTCGCCGAGAAAATCTGGAACGCTCTTAACGAAGACAACAAGGTTTCTCTCTTTGTACGCTATATTGACATTGCAACAAATACTTCAGAGTCAAGAATAATCAATAAAAATAAATAATTTTGTAATCAGAAAGGACGATAGATATGAACGAACTCGCCTTAAAATACGGCTGTAACCCCAACCAGAAGCCTTCGAGAATTTTTATGCAGGACGGCAAGGATTTACCTGTTGAGGTTTTAAACGGTAAACCCGGATACATTAATTTTCTTGATGCTTTCAATTCTTGGCAGCTTGTAAGAGAACTCAAGGCTGCAACCGGACTTCCTGCTGCAGCATCATTCAAGCACGTAAGCCCTGCAGGTGCTGCTGTTGCAACAGAGCTTTCTGACACATTAAAAAAGATATATTTTGTAGATGATTTAGAGCTTTCTCCAATTGCCTCAGCTTATGCAATGGCAAGAGGTGCAGACAGAATGTCCTCCTACGGCGACTGGGTAGCTCTTTCCGATACTTGCGACGTTCAGACGGCTATTCTTTTAAAGAGAGAGGTTTCTGACGGAATCATTGCTCCCGACTATACTCCAGAAGCTCTTGAGGTTCTTAAAACTAAGAGGAAGGGAACATACAACGTTGTAAAAATCGACCCCAATTACGTTCCTGCCCCGATTGAGCATAAGGATGTTTTCGGTATCACATTCGAGCAGGGCAGAAACGAGCTTAAAATTGACGAAGCAATGCTTATGCAGAATATTGTGACTGACAACAAAGAGCTCCCCGAAGAGGCAAAGCGTGACCTTCTTATTGCGCTTATCACACTTAAATACACTCAGTCTAACTCTGTTTGCTATGCAAAGGGCGGTCAGGCTATCGGTGTAGGTGCAGGTCAGCAGTCAAGAATCCACTGCACACGACTTGCAGGCAACAAAGCTGATATCTGGTTCTTAAGACAGCATCCCAAGGTAATGAACCTCCCGTTTGTTGAAAACATCAGACGTCCTGACAGAGATAATACAATTGACGTATACATTTCAGATGATTACGAAGATGTTCTTGCTGACGGTGTATGGCAGCAGTTTTTCACAACAAAGCCCGAACCTCTTACCAAAGAGGAGAAAAAAGAGTGGCTTGCAAAATTCAGCGGCGTTTCACTCGGTTCTGACGCATTCTTCCCATTTGGCGATAATATTGAAAGAGCAAAGCGTTCAGGTGTTCAGTATGTTGCACAGCCGGGCGGCTCCATCCGTGATGACAATGTAATCGAAACCTGCAACAAATACAATATGACAATGTCCTTTACAGGAATCAGACTTTTCCATCACTGATACGGGGTGTTACTATGAATATATTAATGATTGGCTCAGGCGGCAGAGAACACGCTCTTATCAAAAAGCTGCTTGAAAGTCCTAAATGCACAAAGCTTTACTGCGCCCCCGGCAACGGAGGTATTTCAAGAGATGCCGAAACCGTAAATATCGGCGTAATGGACAAGGAAGCAATGGTTAAGTTTGCAAAGGAAAATGCAATCGACCTTGCATTTGTTGCTCCTGATGACCCGCTTGCGGCAGGTATGGTTGACGCATTTGAGAAAGCCGGAATACGTGCTTTCGGGCCTAATGCAAATGCCGCAATAATTGAGGCTTCTAAGGTTTTTTCTAAGAACCTTATGAAAAAATATAACATTCCCACCGCAAAATACGAGGTCTTTGACAGCGCAGATAAGGCTATTGAATATGTAAAAGCCGAAAATACAGTTCCCGTAGTAGTAAAGGCTGACGGACTCGCACTTGGCAAGGGCGTTATTATTGCGCAGACAATTGACGAAGCTGTTTCTGCAATTAAGTCCATTATGGAGGACAAGCAGTTTGGCGATTCGGGCAATAATATAGTAATTGAAGAATTTTTAACAGGTCCCGAGGTTTCTGTTCTTGCTTTCACTGACGGAAAATGCGTAAAACCTATGGTAAGCTCAAAAGACCATAAGCGTGCTTATGATAACGACGAAGGACTTAACACAGGCGGAATGGGAACAATCAGCCCAAATCCGTATTATACCGACGAAATTGACGATGTTTGTATGGAAACGATTTTCAAGCCTACAATCGAAGCAATGAATAAAGAGGGCAGACCTTTTAAGGGTTGTTTGTACTTTGGCTTGATGATTACTCCAAACGGCCCGAAGGTAATTGAGTACAACGCTCGTTTCGGTGATCCCGAAGCACAGGTTGTTCTTCCCAGACTGAAAACCGACCTTGTTGACATCTGCGAAGCAGTTATTGACGAAAAGCTCTCCGAAATCGACATCGAATGGTATAACGGTGCGGCTGCTTGTGTAGTTATGGCAAGCGGCGGATATCCCGTTTCATACAAAAAGGGAATAGAGATGTTCGGACTTGATAATAACGGACAGGTTGACGGTGCAATTGTTTATCACGCCGGTACAAAGTACGAAAACGGAAAGTTCTATACAAACGGCGGACGTGTTCTCGGTGTAACCGCAAGGGCAGAGACTCTTGACGAAGCGCTCAACAAAGCATATGCCGCAGTTGACAAAATCAAGTTTGAGGGTGCACACTTCAGACACGATATTGGTAAAACAAAATAATTTAACATAATAGAGCAAATGCCGCATTCACTTGGAATGCGGCATTTCTGTGAAATATTTGATTATATCCTGTCTTGTTACAATACCGATAAAACTTCCTCTTGCATCGGTAACAGGAATAAAGTTCTGTTTCATTGCCCTTTGCAGCAGTTCGTCCATACTAACGTTAATCTTAACCGCAGGGTTAAATCCCGAACGCAGTATGTCACGTACATAATAGCTTTCAAGGTCTTTAATCTTTTGACTGTCTTTATCAATAATATTATAAAGGAAGTCGCCCTCGCTTACTGTTCCTACGTACTTTCCGTCAGTATTTATTACAGGTATGGCGGTGTAGCTGTGGGCGCGCATTTTTTCAAAGCCCTGTCTTAACGTGTAATTATCATAAATATATTTTACAGTATCCTTTGGTTTAAGGAGCATTATTACATTCATATTTTAATTCCTTTAAGCTTTAAATACTTGTGAAGTTATGTACAGTTCGCCGATGAGATATACAATTCCTGCTGTCAGCAAAAGTGTTTTTACCTGCAAAAGACCGCTTTGAATTACGATTAATGCAGTAGTAATTGTCAGAAGATAAGCAATAGCCTTTGTTTCTTTTTTAAAGAAAAGTATCCACAGCACGACATATAATATTGTCAGAATCGCTGTAGAGATAAGCCAATATGTTTCCATAATTGGGGCGGTAAAACCCTTTTCAAGCACACCAATGTTTATTCCCATAAGAAAAACACTGCAATATTTTCCTATTCGCTCGATGTACAGCATGGCACGGTTATCGATTGCTTTTATATCATAGCTGTGGGTTCTTGCATAAACTATGTGAGGCACTGCAAGAATGACGGCAAAAAGAAGCCCGTAAACATTTACAACATCAAAAAATCCCATTACATCACCCGTAAATTTTCTAAAATAATTATACCATATTGTGCCTTTGTTTACAACAATTAAAATCAGTTTATATATATTAGTTTTGATACAGGCAATAATTGACGTTTTTACAAAAATGTACGCATAGTTTACAATACTGTTGCTATTTTTTTCTTGCTTTTTTTGCAAAAACTCTGTATCATAGTAATGTTAGCTAAATATAATATAAAAATTGTAAATCAAGTGCAGTTTAAAATAATTGTATTCAGGAGAAGATTTTTTTGAAACAAAAGAAGTTTAAGATAAGCGGAAAGCTTATTTTTAATCTGCTCGTTTTTGGCATAACTATATATTTGTGTGTTTTCTTTTTTATTTCTGAAGACGGGCTCATTGACTTGTTCTCAACGCCAAATAGCTTTAGCTTTGGTTGGATATTGATTGCATTGCTTGTTTACGACTCTAATATCATAATAGACACAATTGTCACGCTGATTTTTGTTCGGTCGAAATATAAGGATTTTCGGTTTATTGACGCGCTGAAAGTTTCGTTTGTCGGTGTGTTTTTCGGGGCAATTACACCGTCAAATACCGGGGGTCAGCCAATGCAGCTTTACCTTATGTCAAAAATGAAAATCGGCGTAGGCTTTGGTTCTGCCTGTATGACGCAAAAATTTATTGTTTATCAGATTGTAACAACGTTTTTCAGTGTTTTTGCGGTAATATTCAAGTTTGAGTATTTCCAGAGTGCTTTTACAAGCGTTTGGTCAACGCTATTCATTATTTTCGGTTTTTCCGTTCAGCTTTTTGTAACGGCATTGTTCCTTATGGTGTCATTTTGCAGTGGCATCACAAACAAGTTGATTGGATTTATCTATAAAATAATGAAAAAATTCAAATTTGTTAAGAATCCCGAAAAGAAAATTGAGCGCCTTAACAACGAGGTGTCTATGTTCCATAAGGCAAACAGGATGTTATTAAAAAGTCCCAAGTTGCTTGTAAGTACATATCTCCTTGTTATGGTACAGGTGCTCGCAATTCTTTCAATACCTTATTTTATCTACATCTCATTCGGGATGCCCGAAATAGCTTTAGCAAACGGAATGGAAGTACCGAATCTTTTTGATTTTGTTTGTATCCAGTCTTTTGTGCTGTTTACGTCAAACCTTGTGCCTTTACCGGGTGCTTCGGGCGGTGCAGAGCTTGCATTTACTATGTACTTCGGCCAGTTTTTCGTGTTCGGAGGGGTTAACAAAATTAAGCCTGCTATTTTATTGTGGCGATTTGTAACCTACTACGGCGCAATAATAATTTCAGCTCCGTTCTCATATTATACAAAGGATAAAAAGGCGGAAGAAGAAAAATCTAGAGAAATCGAATTACAACAAGAAAAATAAATTGCGGACGCTTCGGCGTCCGTTTTTATCTTAATAGTTGCATACATTTTTATAATGGTGTAATATACTATAAAAAGCTGTGAGGTGTTTTGTTATGCCAAATGTGTTTGATTATTTTGAATGGCGCGGAGATTTAAGCATTAAAAGCGACGGTTTCAATGACGTTGACGCACTTATTTTGTCACGTCTTTCATATTTTCCTTTTGATGATATTGTTTCGGCTGATATAAATGAAAAAGTCACGATTAAAACCGCCTGCGAAAAATTTTTTTCAACGGACAAAAATAATGATAAAATCCTTTGGGAGGGAGATACACGGCTTTTAAAATCCTGTGCACAGTCAGAACGTTTTAAAAATATGAAGCTTTCGGGTTATGTGAATATAGTGGAGAGGGAAAGGCAGATGCAGTTCTCGGCTGTTGTCATTGAAATCGCTGACAATTGCCATTATATTTCTTATCGGGGAACTGATAATACAGTCGTTGGTTGGCAGGAGGACTTTAATATGTACTATATGTTTCCTTTGCCGTCACAGCTGACAGCACTTAAATATCTTGAGCAGTCGGCAAAAAGCCTGAACGGTACTTTTGTTCTCGGAGGCCATTCAAAGGGTGGAAATCTTGCAGTTTATGCATCAATTTTTTGCAATAATGAAATACAAAAAAGAATTGACGGAGTGTACAATCACGACGGACCGGGTTTTGACAGCAAAACAATTGTCCAAAACGACTATAAGAAGATGATAAGTAAAATCCATACCTATGTTCCTCAGTCGTCAATTTTTGGAATGATGTTTGAGCACGCTGAAGAATATACAATTGTAAAAAGCAACCAAAAGGGCTTTTTACAGCACGATATTTATTCATGGGAAATAAAATGCAATCACTTTGAAACGCTTAGCACAATGTCAAATACAAGCGTGTTTTTCGATCATACATTAACTGACCTTGTTTCCGATATGGATGAACAGCAGAGAAAAACTTTAATTGAAGGAATATTCTCAATTCTTGAAAGCACCGAAAACAAAACATTTAATGAAATAGCCGAAAACTGGAAGTCAAACTCGGGCATAATTTTTAAGTCGCTGAAAGATATGGACGGCAAAACAAGATCGCTTATTATTTCAACATTATTAAACCTTATTAAGTGCGCAAAAAACAATTTTGCCGACATAAATCCTCTGCGAAAAGAAAACAGAAAGCATAAGAAGTAAATATCTATTGTAAAAACACCTTTTCTTGACAATGTGTGACGCTTAATTTATAATAAAAACAATGGGTATTATATAAAATAATTGAAACTTAGAAGGGTGCGATAAATTATGAATATTTGGCACGATATTTCTCCCAAGAGAATCACAACAGAAAAGTTTTACGCTGTAATAGAAATTTCAAAGGGCGGCAAGAATAAATATGAGCTTGACAAGGAAACGGGACTCTTAAAGCTCGACAGAGTTCTGTTTACTTCTACTCACTATCCTGCAAACTACGGTTTTATTCCCAGAACTTTTGCAGAGGACGGCGACCCGCTCGACGTTTTGGTACTTTGCAGTGAAACTATTCAACCTATGACTCTTGTTGAGTGCAAGCCTATTGGCGTACTGAATATGATTGATAACAACAGTTGTGATGAAAAGATTATTGCTGTTCCGGTTAATGACCCGAACTACAACTGCTATAACGACATCAAGGAACTTCCCAAGCATTATTTTGAGGAAATTCAACATTTTTTCCAGGTTTACAAGTCACTCGAAGCAGGTAAAACAACTTCAGTTACTGAAACCAACGGAGCTAAAAAAGCAAAAGAAATTATTAAAAAGTCAATTGACAGCTACATAAAGGACTTCCAGCTTGCATAAAACATACGGTATCAAACAAAAAAAGCTTTATCATTTTTGATAAAGCTTTTTAAAAATCATATTATAATCATAATTTAAAATCATCTGCGCTGTATTTTTTCGTAAAAGTCGAAACTTTCGGAACTCGCATAAGCGGATCATATTTAAATGCTCTGCATTTGCCGTTTTGAATACGTCTGCCTTTTTTGCAGTAAGCCATTTCATTTTCAATGACGGCATTTTCGCAGTATGAACAGTCAATTCCTATATTTTGACCAAATAACTTTTTCTTCATTATAATCCCCCGTGTTGTTTTACCTTATAGAAATAGCTCCGAAATAGTCGGGATAATAGTTTTAATATACTAATCTGTTTGTTTTAATAAGTGTCACAGCACTATGCTATTTTATTATAGCATTAACTTACACACGTTTCAAGGGTTATATTTTTTATTTAATTGCGGAGGCAAAATTTATGAATTTTCAATCAAAAACAATGATATTAAAAAACGCTGACACAGTACCATATTTAGTGTATAATTCATTATCAGAAATAAAATTTATAAATCATGCATTTTCTACCCGTCTTGGCGGAGTTTCCGAGGGCGAGTTTACTTCAATGAATATGGCGTTCAACAGGGGAGATAACTGTGATAACGTAACCGAGAATTACAAGCGCATTTGTAAAAGTGCCGGTTTTGACTTTGACTCTCTGACAGCTTCTGCCCAGGATCACAATACATTTGTTCGTGCAGTAACCTCCGAAAACAAAGGCACGGGAATTTACAAGCCTCGTGATTTGCAGAGTGTTGACGCACTTATTACAAATGAAAAGGGTGTAACGCTCGTTACGTACTACGCAGACTGCACACCTCTGTTTTTTGTTGACACAAAGCAAAAGGCTATCGGTCTTGCTCATGCAGGCTGGAGGGGAACAGTAGGCAGAATAGGTGAGAAGATAGTAAATAAGATGGCAGAAATGTATGGCACAAATCCTGCCGATATTGTTGCTGCAATAGGTCCTGCAATTTCCGTTTGCTGTTATGAGGTAGACAAACCTTGCGCAGATAATTTTTACGCACTCAAAGACCTTGACAACAGCAGTTTTGTTTTTCCGAAAGAAAACGGAAAGTATATGATAGATTTGCTTGAAACCAACAGACAAATTCTTGTTGCCGCAGGGGTAAAGAATGAGAATATCACAATCAGTGACGTGTGCACCAACTGCAACAGCGAGCTTTTGTGGAGTCACCGTGCAACCAAAGGCAAACGTGGAACAATGAGCGCATTTATGTGCATAGTATAATTGGTGACTAAAATGTCAAAACACAGAATGTCAAAATCCCCGTGGAACAGAAACAACAAAATTTTGCTTGTACTTATTATTGTTCAAGTTGTTCTTTTATTTGCAGAGGTTTTGTTCAGCGATTATTTAGGATTTGTTCTTAAACTGATTTTGTCTGCAATTTCAGTATCTGTCAGCGTTTCTGTTATTTCGTTCACTATTAGAACCTACAACAGAAATTCGTTTGATGATAAGTTTAACGGTGTCAGATTAGGAATTTTTATTTTCACTATTATAGCGCTTTTTGTTTCGGTTGCAATCTTTTATTGGTAATTTTAATATAAACTAAAAATGGGATATACTTGAATTTTCGTTTCAAGCATATCCCTGTTCTTATATTATAATCTTATGCAGTTTTACCTGTATAAAGCTGGTAGTATTTGCCCTTTTGCTCAATAAGCTGGTCGTGTGTGCCTCGCTCAATAATTCGTCCGTGTTCAAGCACCATAATACAGTCAGAATTTTTTACGGTGGAAAGCCTGTGGGCAATAACAAATGTTGTTCTGCCTTTCATAAGCTTATCCATACTGTCCTGAACCATTTTTTCAGTTCTCGTATCAATAGAGCTTGTTGCTTCATCAAGAATCAGCGCAGGCGGGTCTGCAACAGCCGCTCTTGCGATAGCAAGCATCTGTCTTTGTCCTTGACTTAGGTTTCCTCCGTCACCCTTTAACACGGTGTTGTAACCGTCGGGAAGTTTGCGTATAAATGAATCGGCGTTAGCAAGCTTTGCGGCGGCAATAACTTCTTCGTCTGTAGCGTCCAGTCTGCCGTAACGGATATTCTCCATTACTGTGTCGGTAAACAGATGAGTGTCCTGCAAAACAACGCCGAGTGAACGCCTTAAATCAGACTTTTTGATTTTGTTGATGTTTATTCCGTCGTATCTTATTTTACCGTCCTGAATATCGTAAAAACGGTTAATCAGGTTTGTAATTGTAGTTTTGCCTGCGCCCGTAGAACCTACAAATGCAATTTTTTGACCGGGGTCGGCATAAAGGTCAATGTTGTGAAGTACAATCTTTTCGTCATTGTAACCGAAATCAACGTCATCCATAACCAGTGCGCCCTGAAGCTCCTTGTACTCAACTTCCCCTGTTGCCTGATGAACGTGTTTCCATGCCCAAAGACCTGTTCTTTCTTTTGTTTCAGTAAGCTTGCCGTTTTCTCTTTTTACATTTACAAGCATTACATAGCCGTTGTCCTCCTCGCTCTTTTCATCAAGTAGCTTGAAAACACGCTCTGCACCCGCAAGCGCCATAACAATGCTGTTAAACTGCTGGCTCACCTGATTAATAGGCTGGCTGAAATTCTTGTTGAATGTCAAAAAGCTCACAAGCTTTCCAAGCGTCAGTCCCAAAACAGGTGTATTTGCGGGTAATAATATAGCGAGCATACCACCGACAATTGCGCAGAGAACATAGCTGATATTGCTTATCTGTGCGTTAATCGGCATAATAATATTTGCAAATTTGTTTGCGTTATATGCGCTGTCAAAAAGTTTGTCGTTAAGCTCTTTAAATTCTTCAATGCTCTTTTTTTCGTGGTTAAATACCTTAACAACCTTCTGTCCGTTCATCATTTCTTCAATATAACCGTTTTCTTTGCCGAGGTCTACTTGCTGTGCAAGAAAGTACTTTCCGCTTTTGCCTGCAAGATTCTTTACTACCAATAGAATAACACCAACCATTAACAGCGTAAGCAGAGTAAGGGGAATGCTAAGGCTTATCATACTTGCAAGCACTGATACAATAGTAATTACACTTGAAAAAATCTGCACAAGGCTCTGGCTTATCATCTGGCGCAACGTATCAACGTCGTTTGTGTAAACGCTCATTATGTCGCCGTGCTTGTGCGTGTCAAAATATTTTATTGGCAGGCTTTCCATATGAGAGAATATGTCGTATCTTATGTCGCGCATTGTTCCCTGCGAAACGTATACCATAATTTTTGAATATGCATAAGTTGCCGCTGCGCCGAGCAGATAGAAAACAGCAACTTTTGAAATAGCCATAAGCAGCGGAGCAAAGTCAGGATTCGGCTGACCTATCAAAGGATTGATGTAATCGTCAATAAGGGTTTGAATAAACAGCGTTCCCTGAACATTTGCAAAAACGCTGAGCAGAATGAATAAGAATACAAAAATCATATGAAATTTGTACTTTTTCATAATTATTCCGATAAGTCTTTTCAGTGTTTTCATCGGATTTTGAACCTTTACGTCCGCTCTTGTGCCACGTTTATTAGCAGGAGATTTAGGTCCTCTCATATTACAACTCTCCTTTCTTGTCAAAGTCGCCGCTTCCGCCTGTTTGTGCGGAAAAGATTTCACTGTAAATAGGACTTGTGTTTACAAGCTCCTCGTGAGTTCCCATTGCGCTTATCTCGCCGTCGTCCATAACAATGATTTTGTCGGCGCTTTCAACGCTTGAAATTCTCTGAGAAATAATTATCTTTGTTGTGTCGGGAATTTCTTCACGAAAAGCTTTTCTGATTTTTGCGTCGGTTGCAGTGTCAACGGCGCTTGTTGAGTCGTCAAGAATAAGAATTTTAGGCTTTTTAAGCAATGCTCTTGCAATGCAAAGTCTTTGTTTCTGTCCTCCCGAAACATTTGTACCTCCCTGCTCAATATAGGTGTTGTACTTGTCGGGGAAGGACTGAATAAAGTCGTCTGCACAGGCAAGCTTGCAGGCGTTTATACATTCCTCTTCGGTTGCATTTTCGTTGCCCCAGCGCAGATTGTCAAGAATAGTACCGCTGAACAGTACGTTTGATTGCAGTACAACCGACACTTCATCGCGAAGCGTTTCAAGGTCATATGAGCGAACATCTTTTCCTCCGACCTTAACAGCACCGCCGGTAACGTCATACAGTCTGCCTATAAGGTTTACAAGGCTCGTTTTTGAGCTTCCCGTACCGCCGATAATTCCGATTGTGTCACCTGATTTGATAGATACATTAATGTTATTTAGTATCGGCTTTTCACTTTTAGTATTGTAGCTGAATGATACGTTTTCAAAATCAATGCTTCCGTTTTCAACATTGTAATCGGGATTTTCGGGGTTAGTAAGCGTTGATTTTTCGTTTAGCACCTCTGAAATACGTTTTGCGCTTGCAAGGCTCATTGTAATCATAACAAAAACCATAGCCACCATAAGAAGACTAATAAGAATATTCATACAATACGTAAGCATACTTGTAAGTTCACCTGTTGTAAGTTCACTGCCGACAATCATATTTGCACCAAACCAGCTTATTGATATAATGCAGGCGTATACCGTGAGCATCATAATAGGTGAAACAGTAACCATTGCGTTTTCAGCCTTTACAAAAAGCCTGTAAAGATTGTTTACTGCTTTGTTGAATTTTTTAACCTCGTGTTCTTCTCTTACAAAGGATTTCACAACCCTGATAGCCGTCACGTTTTCCTGTACGCTCGCATTGAGTTCATCGTATTTTTCAAAGACCTGATTAAAATATTTATATGTGAATTTAAGCAGGAATCCAAGAACGACAGCAAGAAATATAATTGCAATCAGATAAATGCGTGCAAGTCTTGCATTGATAATTAAAGTCATTGTCATTGCAATAATCAGGCTGAAAGGCGCTCTGAAGCACATTCTCAGAATCATTTGATAAGCATTTTGAATGTTTGTAACGTCGGTTGTAAGTCTTGTAACAAGACCCGCTGTTGAGAATTTATCAATGTTTGCAAATGAATATGACTGAATGTTTTCAAACATAGCCATTCGCAGATTTCTTGCAAATCCTGCCGATGCTTTGGCGCCGTAAATGCCTCCCATAACGCCTCCGAAAAGTCCGATGAGCGCACAGGCAACCATCAACAAACCTGTTGTAATTATGTGCTGCATATCGCCTTTGTTGATTCCGTCGTCAATCATTGAAGACATAATCAGCGGAATAAGCATTTCCGCTACAACCTCAAGAATCATAAACAAAGGCGTGAGCAGGGATTCTTTGACAAATCCCTTGATATGTTTAGCCAGAGTTTTTATCATATAAAATATATACTCCTTCCTGTAAATATGATATAAAGTTAGTTATTTTCAAGACCGTATCTCAATTTTTTTATAAGAAGCAAAAAGCTTTTCTTTTCATCTTCGTCAAGAAGCTTGTCAAAAACTTTTTCATTTTCATCAACAGCTTTTTGTAATATAGCTCCTGTTTGCTTCCCTTTATCAGTTAGTGATATTTTTTTAAGCCTTGCGTCACTTTCGACAGACGCCCTTGTAATGTAGCCTTTTTTCTCCATAAGTTTAAGGATATTTGTTACGGTTGAACGAGAAATAGCAAATTCGCTTTCAATATCCTTTTGATATATATCTGTATTAATGTTATGACTAAGGTAACCTATAATCCAGCCATGCATAACGGTAACCTTGTCAAGTCCTGATTTTGAAGCAATCATAATCATCTTTCTTTGCATAAGGTGGTCAAGCGCTTTAATCTCGTGACCGATTGATTCTGCTGTCGAATTACTTTGCATAAAATCACTTCCGATTGTTTTAAATAGAACAGTTTGATATGAAACTAACTTTCATTATATTATATCACTGCTTATGGTTAAGTCAAGTAAAAACAGGATGATTTCACACAACTTTCATAATAACAGTAAATTCTATAATATGTAAAAATCAATGCAACAAAATATGTTGCTTTTGCTTGATATAAATCACTTTGAAATTTCAAATATATATGGTAATATATAATATATTATAAGTAAACGGAGAATAAATATGAAACATAACCATAGTATAAAAATACGTTTTTCGGCGTTTTTATTATTGCTTGTTTTTTTGCTTACCTTTTGTTCCTGCAATGTTAACATAAGCTTCAACGAAAATTCCGGCAAGGAATTTCAAAAAGGTATGCTCAATGTACATTTTCTTGATGTAGGGCAGGGGGATTCAATTTTTATTGAGCTTCCCGATGAAAAAACAGTGCTGATAGACGCAGGTGAGAATTATCACGGAGAGGGAATAAAGAGT
Organism: uncultured Clostridia bacterium; assembly: GCA_947369085.1. GTDB lineage: Bacteria > Bacillota > Clostridia > Oscillospirales > Acutalibacteraceae > Ruminococcoides. Next base: position 38,509 of record CANBJR010000013.1, read on the forward strand.
TACATAGCCGATTGCGGATATTCAAAAATTGATTATCTTATTGCAACTCACCCTCATTCAGATCATATCGGCTCAATGTCTTACATTGTCAGAAATATGGATATAGATTCAATTTATATGCCAAAAGCAGCGGCAAATACTAAAACTTATGAAAATCTGCTTGAGTCTATTTCAAATAAAGGACTAAGGGTTACTTCTGCAAAAGCGGGGCTTACAATTGCCAATGAAAGAGAATACACAATTGACGTTATTGCGCCTGTAACAATTGACGAGAAAGATCTCAATAACTGCTCAGCAGTTATAAAGCTAACATATAAAGACAACTCGTTTCTGTTTACAGGTGATGCAGAAACCGAGGAGCTTGAAACAATTACTGATGAAATCAGCGCAGATGTTCTGAAAGTCGGTCATCACGGGAGTGTAACCTCAATAACCGAAGAGTTTTTAAATGCAGTAAATCCTTTATATGCAGTAATTTCTGCAGGAGAGGGAAACTCATACGGTCATCCGCACCAAGAAACACTTGATTTGCTTGATGAGTTTGGTTGTGAGGTTTACAGAACCGACATTGATAAAACAGTAGTATTTTCCTCTGATGGGAAAACAATAGTGGTAAAAAGCGGCGAACATTCAATAAAGAAAGTAGGATAAAATATGAAAAGATTTACAGTTGACAGAATAGAAGAAGATAAAGCCGTTCTTGAATGTGAGAACGGCGACTGCGTGACGTTGGAGGTTAAATCGCTTCCCAAAAACATAAAAGAGGGCGACGTTTTGTGCTTTGAAGAAAACAGCTATTTTCTTGATAAAGATGAAACCGAGAAACGCAGGCAAAAAATAAAAAATCTTATTGATTCTCTATTCGACTAAGAGAAAATAACCAAGAGGAAAAGCGAATGTAATAATAACAGCGCTTTTCCTCTGATTTAAAAAAAGCAAGAAATATACCACTAATAGCAAATTGTGAAAATTTAATACAAAATTCAATTTGAAAAAAATACAAAAATTTTCAAAATAGTATTGACAACTCAAAATAGCTATGATATAATAGCACTCGTTGAGTTGAGAGATTAACAAACAACAGAATAAATGCGAGTGTGCTGGAATAGGCAGACAGGCACGTTTGAGGGGCGTGTGTTTTACGACGTACGGGTTCAAGTCCCGTCACTCGCACCATAAAAACACCGATTTAATCGGTGTTTTTTGTTTTTGTGTTAAATTGCGTGTTGTAATCGCAGGTAAATGCCATATAATGAATTAATTAACCTTGCTTCCTGATTTTTGCTCGTATTTTTCTCATATTTTCAGGCAGTTCATCATCACCCATATTATCGGGAACAGAGGTTGTACCTGCCTTCTTTGCCGTTTCATAGTACCAGCACTTATAGTTTACAGTGTCCATCGTTTCCTGCAAATCTGCCATCTGCTTCTCTAATTCGAATTTTCTTTTTCTGAACAATTCAAGCCTTGCATCAATGCTTTCGTCACCCTGCAAAACAAGATTGATAAATTCTTTTATTTCCTTAATCTGCATACCTGTTGATTTAAGGCAGTGAATGATTTTCAAAATTTCGTAGTCGCTGTCCTTAAAAATACGTATGCCGCTTTCCGTTCTTTCCATAAACGGTAATAAGCCTTCTTTGTCATAATAGCGCAGAGCAGACGGAGCAACATCAAGCAACTTTGCCATTTCGCCGATAGTGTACGTCATAATAATCCCTCCGATAATTTTAAATAATTTCTAAAAAAGCCTTGACTTAAAGTTAACTTTAACTTCTATAATATATTATACACTCATATATTGTTTAGTCAATATGCTATGAATGTACAAACATAAAAATAAATTTGATAAAATAACGGAGGAATTATTATGTTAGGAAATTTCACTTATTCAAACCCCACAAAGTTGTATTTCGGTGAAAACGCTCTTGATAATCTTAGTGCTGAGCTTAAAAACTACGGTGACAACGTGCTTTTCTGCTATGGCGGCGGTTCAATCAAGAAAAACGGAATCTATGATAAGATTATCGCAATTTTAAATGAGTGCGGCAAAAATGTTATCGAGGACGGCGGTGTTATGCCGAATCCAACTTCTGAAAAGCTCATAGACGGCTGCAAAAAGGCAAGAGAGGGCAATACTGATTTTATTCTCGCCGTAGGCGGCGGAAGCGTTTGCGATTATGCAAAGGCAGTTTCGGTATCGGTTCATTGTAAAGACGACCCGTGGGATAAATACTATCTTAGAATGGAAGACGTTGACAACGAAATTATCCCCGTAGGCTGTGTTCTTACAATGGTAGGAACAGGCAGTGAAATGAACGGAGGTTCTGTTATCACAAATCATGAGCAGAAGCTAAAAATAGGGCATGTGTTTGGCGATAATGTTTTTCCGAAATTTTCAATTCTCAATCCCACATTCACATTTACTCTTCCAGAATATCAGATGGTAGCAGGTTTTTACGATATAATGTCGCATATTCTTGAGCAGTATTTTTCGGATAACGATGACAACACCTCTGATTACATTATGGAGGGACTGCTGAAATCTCTTATTCATTCTTCGAGGATTGCAATTGAAAATCCCACTGATTATGAAGCTCGCAGTAATATTATGTGGATTGCAACCTGGGCGCTCAATACGCTTGTAGCCTGCGGAAAATCTACAGACTGGATGGTTCATATGCTCGGACAGTCAGTAGGCGCATATACTGACGCAACTCACGGAATGACTTTAGCGGCTGTTTCAATTCCTTACTACAAATTCATTATGCCTTACGGTCTTGCCAAGTTTAAACGCTATGCAATAAATGTTTGGAATGTATCTCCAAACGGAAAAACCGATGAAGAAATCGCAAACGAAGGACTTTCCTGTATGGAAAACTGGATGAAAGAAATCGGTCTGGTTATGAATCTCAAGGATTTAGGCGTAAAAGATGATATGATTGAAGGAATAGCAAAAGGTAGCTTTATAATGGACGGCGGTTACAAGGTGCTTAACCACGATGAAATTGTTCAGATTTTAAAAGAGAGTATGGAAGAAAAAAGATGTTAATACAGCCATTGTCCAAGCTTTGGCAAAAAACTTTTATAAAAATCAGTAAAAGCATTGACAAATAACATAATTCGGGATAATATTTCAATATAGCGTATATTTATGTACCTGAAATCAAATACCTTTTGTTAATTTATCAGCAAACGGAAATTATTCTTGAATGTTTTTGCTTTTATGTGAAATAAATAGGATAGGCAGCTTTTTGTTTATTTTCCGCTTGTATATATAACCGATGCCTTATGGTGTCGGTTATTGTCATATCTGTAGTAAATGCGCAGGGAAAGGCATTAATATGGATTATCTCGAATTATTGAAATCAAACAAGCCCTATGCTTCTTGTTACCTTGATATGCCTAATGAATATCAAATTGTTTCAAAAAAGCTTTGCTTTGAGTATAACCACACTGCTCCCGATGAAACCGAGAAACGCAGAGAGATTCTATCAAAACTCCTCGGCACAAGCAATGACAATTTAATAATTGAGCCGTCATTCAGATGTGACTATGGTTTTAATATCCATTTTCACGGCTTTGCGCTTGTTAACTACAATTGTGTATTTTTAGATACCTCGCCGATTCATATAGGCGATAATGCGTATATTGCTCCCGGAGTATGCCTTGCCTGCGCAGGTCATGCAATACTTCCTGGGCAGAGGTCAGCGGGAATCGGAACTTCTGCGCCGATAACAATTGAGGACGATGTATGGATAGGCGCAAATGTAACAGTAATCGGAGGAGTAAGAATAGGAAAAGGCTCTGTAATAGGAGCAGGCAGTGTTGTAACTCGTGACATACCCTCGGGTGTTATCGCTTGCGGAAATCCGTGCAGGGTAATACGTGAAATAACTGAAAATGACCACATAAATTCTATAATTTAGTAAAAATTCTAATTATAGTCTTTATAAAATGCAAATAATATGTTATAATATAAGTTCAGTTGTACACAATTTTGAGTAAGATGCTCGAAAAAACCGAAAAGAGGTTTGATAAAATGAGTTCAATTAAAAGAAAAGAGATATCCGACGGTGTGTTTTTTAACAGTGTAAAGGACAGCCGATTTAAAACAATGAAAATAAGCGTGAATATAATCGTTCCGCTTGATAAGCAAACAGCTTCATCAAATGCACTGCTTTGCGGAGTTCTTACACGTTCCTGCAAGGCATATCCCGATTTTACAATTCTCAGCAAAAAGCTAAGCTCGCTCTACGGTGCAGACATTTCTTCATCACTTCGTAAATCGGGCGACAGACAGATATTAACTTTGTCAGCGTCGGGACTTGACGACAGATACGCTCTTGATGGTGAAATCATTTCAAAGGAGCTTTCTTTACTTTTGTGCGGAGTTTTGTTTGAACCGTATTTAAAAGGAAATTCTTTTGTTGAAAGCGAAGTTGAGCAGGAACGCAGACAACTCCTTGATTTAATAGATTCTGAATTTAACGACAAGAGGATTTATGCAACAGGTCAGCTTGTTAAAAATATGTGCAAAAACGAGGCTTTCGGAATCAAACGCTACGGTACAGCAGAGGGAATACAATCTGTTACACCTTCCTCTCTCTACAGCACCTGGCAGAGTATTTTGAAAACAGCAGTTTTTGAGATTTTCTATATAGGCGAAAGCTCTGCCGATAAGGCGCAGGAGGTTTTTGCAGATGCATTTTCAAAAATTAACCGCAGTCCTGTAGAACTTAAAAATAAGGTAATCCGCAGTGCAGACAGCGTAAATCACGTTACCGAAGAAATGGAGCTTTCACAGTCAAAGCTTGTTATGGGTTTCCGTACCGACAGCGCAATTCCCGACGATGACGTGAATGTAACACGTCTTATGTGTGCAGTACTGGGCGGTACTGCAAATTCAAAGCTTTTTTGCAATGTTCGTGAAAAGCAGAGCCTTTGCTACTACTGCTCATCACGCTTTGATATGCAAAAGGGTATTTTGTATGTTGACAGCGGTGTTGAGGGCGATAACCTCGAAAAAGCCGAAAAGGCAATTTTAAAAGAAATTGAAGATATGCAAAACGGCAATATAAGCGATTTTGAAATTGATGCAACAAAAATGGCAGTAATAAATTCGTTTAATACTTCAAATGATACCGTAGGCGGAATTGATTTGTGGTATACAAGCCAGATGTTCAACGGCTCATTCAAAACAATTGAAGAGCTTTCTGCTGAAATCAACGCAGTGACAAAGCAGCAGCTTGTAGATGCAGCTAAAAAGCTGACGATTGATACCGTTTATGTATTAAAAAATAAGTAAAGAGGTGCCCAGAATGAATATAACGGAAATAAAGTCCGAATTAACGGGCGACAGCTACTACAAAATTAATCATCAGTCAGGGCTTGAAATTTATGTCTACCCGAAAGAAGGATATAAGTCCTCTTATGCAATTTTCGGTACAAAGTACGGAAGTATAAACACTTGTTTTTCTGTTGATGGAAAAGACAAAATTACTGTTCCCGATGGCATTGCTCACTACCTTGAGCACAAACTTTTTGAAAGTGAAGATGGCGATGCGTTTGTAAGATATGCCGAAACAGGCGCAAATGCAAATGCATACACCAGCTTTGAAAAAACCTGCTACCTGTTTTCGTGTACGGAAAAGTTTGAACAAAGTCTTGAAATACTCCTTGATTTTGTTCAGAGTCCGTATTTTACTGCTCAGACCGTTGCAAAAGAGCAGGGTATAATCGGTCAGGAAATAAAAATGTACGATGATGACCCCAACTGGCGTGTTATGTTCAATATGCTTGAGGGAATGTATAAGAACCACCCGGTAAGAATTGATATTGCCGGAACAGTTGAAAGTATTGCCAAAATTACTGCTGAAAAGTTGTATGAAGTGTATAATGTATTCTACAATCTCAACAATATGGCGCTTTGTATTTCGGGCAATGTTACTGTTGAGCAAGTATTGGAAATTGCAGATAAAATGCTAAAGCCCTCTGAAAAGCACAAAATTACAAATTATTTTGAGGACGAGCCTTACGAAGTAAATACTCCATTTGTTGAGCAGACTTTTCCTGTTTCAATGCCGATTTTTAATCTGGGATTTAAAGAAAAGGCAGACAATGCGCTTGATTCAAAAATGCTTGCTTGTACCGATATTTTGCTTTCGATGATAGCGTCAAACACAAGCTCACTTTACCGCAGTCTTATGGACGCTAATCTTATTAACAGTTCATTTTCTTATGAACTTTTTGAAGGTCCCGGCTACTGCTCCGTAATTTTCGGCGGTGAGTCACGTGCGCCTAAGCAAGCGGCTGAAATAATTAAGCAGTATATTTCTAAAGTAAAGTCAGAAGGACTTGATGAAAACGAATTTGAAATTGCCAAAAAGGCAGTTTACGGTGATGCAGTTTCTTCGCTTAATTCTGTAAGCTCAATTGCGAATTCAATTATTGATTACCACTTTAGCGGAAATGAGCTTTTCTCTTATATTGACGCTGTTTCAAGTGCTTCATTTAAAGATATTGAAAACAGACTTTCAGATATGCTTGATGTTTGTAACTGCACTCTTTCAGTTGTAAGACAATCCGAAACGGAGGCATAATATGGAATATAATGTCAGTTTTCCTGGACTCGGACTTGATTTTACAATAAGTCCCGTAGCGTTTACAATAGGCACATATCCTATTTATTGGTATGGACTTATAATTGCCTCGGGACTTCTGCTTGCAGTTTTATATGCATGGCGGAGCAGTCCAAGATATAATGTGGATTTTAACAAGCTTGTAAACTGCATACTTGTAGGAATAGTTACGGGTATAATCGGCGCAAGGCTGTATTTCTGCTTTTTCCAGTGGGATTATTACAGCAAAAATCCGATTGAGATTCTCTACATAAATAACGGAGGTCTCGCAATTTACGGCGGAATAATCGGTGCGCTTGCAGGCGGTCTTACAGTTGCCAAAATTCAAAAAATGAAAATTCTTCCGATTCTTGATATTACAATGATTGGTTTTCTGCTCGGACAGGGAATAGGAAGATGGGGCAATTTTACAAATCAGGAAGCTTTCGGTACACCCACAAATTTTCCCTGGCGAATGATCAGCGAAGGCACAGATATGGTTGGCGTTCATCCGTGCTTTCTCTACGAATCGCTCTGGTGTCTGCTCGGTTTTGTATTGCTGCATTTTTACGGAAAATACAGACAGAGATATTCGGGACAGATTTTCTTTTCATACCTTGTGTGGTACGGTTTTGAAAGAATGTTCGTTGAAGGATTAAGAACAGACAGTCTGTATCTTCCTTTTAGGCTTTTCGGAATGGATATAAGAGTGTCGCAGGTATTGTCATTTGCAATTTTTGTTGCAGGAATTATATTGTTAATTATAAACAGAAAAAAGGAGGATTTTTTTTATGCAGATTATAGACGGAAAAAAGGTATCGGCACAGGTAAAAGAAGAAGTAAAAAATCAAACGCTTGAGCTTATAGAAAAGCACGGTATAACACCGGGACTTGCGGTTGTAATCGTAGGCAACGATTCAGCGTCAAGAGTTTATGTAAACAACAAGAAAAAGGCTTGCGAAGCTGTCGGATTTAAGTCTGAGGAGTACGCGCTTCCCGAACAGACAACGCAGGAGGAACTTCTGTCACTCGTCAAAACTCTTAATGAAAAAGCAGATATTAACGGAATTCTTGTTCAGCTTCCGCTTCCTAAGCATCTTGATGACAAAGCAGTAATAGAAGCAATTAATCCCGAAAAGGACGTTGACGCATTTCATGCTGTAAACGTAGGAAAGATAATGCTCGGTGAATACGATTTTCTACCCTGTACACCGGCAGGTGTAATGGAAATGCTGCATTCATATGATATTTCCGTAAGCGGAAAAAACTGCGTTGTAATCGGCAGAAGCAATATTGTAGGCAAGCCAATGGCTATGCTCTTGCTCCATGAAAACGGAACGGTAACTATTTGCCACAGCAGAACGAAGAATTTAGCCGAAGTTTGCTCACATGCAGATATTTTAGTAGCCGCAGTCGGCAAACCTAAGTTTGTTACGGCTGATATGGTAAAAGAGGGAGCGGTTGTAATTGATGTTGGAATGGACAGAGATGAAAACGGCAAGCTCTGCGGCGATGTTGATTTTGAAAATGTCAAGGATAAATGTTCGTTTATAACTCCCGTACCGGGAGGCGTAGGCCCAATGACAATTGCAACACTTATGAAAAACACCTTAAAAGCGGCAAAATTACAGAATAATATTTTTGATTAACGATTTTATTTTTATTTCAGTTTTTTTAAAGCAAAAAAGGAATATTTGAAATAAAAGCGTAAAAAGATAATAGGAAAACAGAAAGGAGGGGTTTTGTGGCATTTCCTGAGTCATTTTTGCAGGAGCTGAAAATGCGAAACGACATAACGGAAATTGTTTCATCTTATGTCAGCCTGAAACGTCGCGGCAGAAATATGGTCGGACTTTGCCCGTTTCACGGCGAAAAAACTCCTTCTTTTAATATTTACACCGAAAACGGGTCGTTTTACTGCTTTGGCTGCGGAGTCGGCGGTGATGTCATTACATTCATAATGAAGATTGAAAATCTCGATTACGTTGACGCAGTAAAGTTTCTTGCACAGCGTGCAGGAATGGAAATGCCCGAAAATTCCTATGACGACAGTATGAGCAAACTGCGCACTCGCGTATTTGAGGCAAACCGTGAAGCTGCTCGCTACTATTATTCCGTTCTCTGTTCGCCAAACGGAAAGTCAGGACTTGATTATTTTCATTCCCGTGCACTGTCCGACCGTACAATTCGCTGTTTTGGTCTTGGATTTGCCGACGGCGACTGGACTTCTCTTTGCAGTCATCTGCGCTCAAAAGGCTTTAAAGATGATGAGCTTGTGGCGGCAAATCTTGCAGTCAGGCGCAAAAACGGAAAAGGAATTTATGATAGGTTTACCAACAGAGTTATGTTTCCGATTATTGACCTCAGGGGCAATGTAATCGCCTTTGGCGGCAGAATAATGACTGACGAAAAGCCGAAGTATCTTAATACCTCGGATACGCCTGTTTTCAAAAAAAGCGCAAACCTCTTTTCACTTAACAACGCCAAAAATTCAGGAAGTCGCACCTTGATTCTATGCGAGGGGTATATGGATGTAATTTCTGTGAATCAGGCAGGTTTTACAAATGCAGTTGCCACCCTCGGAACGGCTCTTACAAGCGAACAGGCAGTGCTTATGAAACGTTATGCCGATGAGGTTATAATTTGCTACGACGCTGACGAGGCAGGACAAAAGGCGACCGCAAGGGCTATTCCGATTTTGCGAAACGCAGGACTTCTCATAAGAATTCTGACAGTTCCAAACGGCAAAGATCCCGACGAGTTTATACGTTCCCACGGTGCGGACGGACCGGCGGCTTTTAAGGCGATAATTGAAAAAAGCGGCAACGACGTTGAATACCGTCTGCAAAAGCTGAAGCAGACTCATAATGTTGAAACCACCGACGGCAAGGTTGCTTTTCTTGAGGCGGCATCAAAGGTGATTGCAGAAATTTCAAGTCCGATAGAGCGTGACGTTTATTCGTCAAAAATCTGCTCGGAATTTGAAATTGACAAAGGCGCTTTTAATCGCCAGATTATGAATATTACCAAAAGCAGATACCGTGAGAACACAAAAAAAGAAGTCAGAAAAATTCAGACTGATTTAAGCGGTAGAAACGATAAAATTAATACCGAACACTACAAAAAGCCCCGAAGCTCCAGCGCTGAGGAAGCTCTTGTTGTGTATTTGATTAATAATCCCGATTCTGCAAAGGAAATTTCTTCACAAATAAAGCCCGAGCAGTTTCAAAACTCGCTTATCAGGCGATATTATGAGTATTTTCTCACACGAATTGAAAGCGGATATGATCCGCTGACCAACATAGCAGCCGATTTTACGCAGGATGAATCTTCAAAGCTGTATCAGCTTTTATCGCAGTCCGTAAAGGCTGCCTCGACTCATAGTGCAATGATGGAGTACATAAAGGTTATTAACGAGGAAAGTCAAAAGCCCTCAAGCGATGATGTTAAGTCAATGTCACCGCAGCAGCTTAACGACTACCTCGCAAGGATAAGGAATAATAAGCAGTAGGAAAGGAAAGTGAATTATGCCTGCACAGGATAAAAAAACAATCGTTAAGGAGCTTATTGATCTCGGCAAGCAGAAAGGACAGCTTACAAATCAGGATATTCTTGATGCAATCGGAGAGATTGATTTTGAGCCTGAACAGCTTGAAAAGCTCTATGACACAATTGAGTCGCAGGGAATTGAAATTGTTGAGGACATCGGTGACATTAAAATTGATGACATCGAGCTTGGCTTTGATGAAAACAAAGACGGAGATTCTCCTGCTGCTGCACCCGAACCCGGCGTTACAATTGATGACCCGGTCAAGGTGTATCTTAAGGAAATAGGACGAGTGCCGCTTCTTTCATCTGAAGAGGAAATAGAGCTTGCAATCAGAATTGCAGACGGTGACGTTAGGGCAAAACAGCGTTTGTCTGAGGCTAACCTTCGACTTGTTGTAAGTATTGCCAAGCGTTACCTCGGCCGTGGAATGCAGTTTCTTGACCTTATTCAGGAGGGTAACCTTGGTCTTATCAAAGCTGTTGAAAAGTTTGACTATACCAAGGGCTTTAAGTTTTCTACTTATGCAACATGGTGGATAAGGCAGGCTATTACACGTGCAATTGCCGACCAGGCTCGTACAATCAGAATTCCTGTTCATATGGTTGAAACTATCAATAAGGTTAAAAAAATTCAGAGCCAGCTTCTTCATCAGAACGGTCACGAACCGTCAGCAGATGAAATTGCGGCTGAAATTGATATGCCTGTTGATAAGGTGCGTGAAATTATGCGTGTTGCACAGGAGCCTGTTTCCCTTGAAACACCAATAGGTGAGGAAGAGGACAGCCATCTCGGCGACTTTATCCCTGATAACGAGGCGCCTGCACCTGCCGACGCTGCTTCACACACAATGCTGCGTGAACAGCTTTCCGACGTACTTTCAACACTTACTCCCCGTGAGGAAAAGGTTTTAAGACTTCGTTTCGGGCTTGAAGACGGCAGAAGCCGTACTCTTGAAGAAGTCGGCAAAGAGTTTAACGTAACCCGTGAGCGTATTCGCCAGATTGAGGCAAAGGCATTGCGCAAGCTTCGTCACCCGTCAAGAAGCAGAAAACTCAAGGATTACCTTGATTATTAATATTTTAATTTTTATTGCGAATTATGATCGAATTTGAAGAATGTGCTCAAATGCTTGATGAAATAGCCGATTCAATGCCATATGAGCTGTATCGTGATTTAAACGGAGGAATTTCACTTCTTCCGCAGCTTAAAGTGCATCCAAAAGCATTACACAACGACTTGTTTATTCTCGGCGAATACATACGCAACTCGCTTGGCAATGCTATAGTATTTTACTACGGTTCAATAAACCGCGTTTACGGTCATCTCAGCCGCGATGCGCTTTATAAACAGTTAGTGCGAATTATGCACCACGAGGTGCGCCATCACAACGAGTATCTTGCAGGTTGTGACGACTTAGGCGACCTCGACAGAATTGAAATACAGGAATACCTTAAAAAACACAATAAAAATTAACTTCAGGGCGGCTTAGTATTATAACCGCCTTGAAGTTTTATAATAAAATTTATCTTACTTTTATCATCTGGCCGGGGTAAATCACATTTGGATTGTTCAGTCTGTTCAAGTCAGTCAATCGCTGAACAGTAGTGTTGTTTTTCTGTGCAATTGACCAAAGCGTATCGCCCGGGCGTGTTACATAGTAGTCAATCTCTGCCGAGCCGGCAGGAATTTCAAGTGTCTGACCTACATAAATTTGTGATGGATTCTGAATATTATTGTATTTCAGTATATCTTCTACACTTGTCTGAAAAAACTGTGCAATGCCGAACAGTGTATTTCCCGAGCGCACGGTGTATGGTACAAGTTCCATTAATAATCCTCCTTTTTGTCTTTATAACAATATATGCTTGTAATTTCATTGTTGATACAGCGAATAATTCAACAGATTTTCGGCAAAATAAAGCCGGAGGTAATAATATGAAAATTACAATCGAAAAAGTATTCGGCAGAGAAATAATTGACTCAAGAGGTAATCCTACCGTAGAGGCTGAAATCGGTCTTTCAGACGGAACATATGCAAAAGCGTCCGTTCCCTCGGGAGCGTCAACAGGCGCTTTTGAGGCGCTTGAGCTTCGTGACGGCGATAAAAAACGCTATATGGGCAAGGGTGTTACAAAGGCGGTTGAAAATATAAATACAAAAATTGCTCCTAAACTTTGCGGAGATTCTCCTTTTGACCAGTGCGCCATCGACTATAAGATGATTGAGCTTGACGGTACTCCGAATAAAGAAAATCTCGGTGCAAACGCAATTCTTGCCGTATCGCTCGCTTGTGCAAAGGCGGCTGCAAGATACCTTAAAATTCCGTTTTTTAGGTATATCGGCGGAATATATTCCGTAAAAATGCCTGTTCCTATGATGAATATTCTTAACGGAGGAGCGCACGCAGCAAATAATATTGACATTCAGGAATTTATGATTATGCCCGTAGACGCTTGTTGCTTTTCAGAAGGTTTAAGACAGTGTTGTGAAATCTATCAGACATTAGGTAATGTTCTAAAAAAGAATAATATGAATACCGCAGTCGGTGACGAGGGCGGTTATGCGCCAAGTCTTGAAAGCGATGAACAGGCAATTGAGCTTATTATCAAAGCAATTGAACTTGCAGGCTATTCAACAGACAATATTAAAATTGCTCTTGATGCGGCGGCTTCAGAGTGGTACCGTGAGGGAACATATAAGCTTCCGAAACGTAAAATTGAGCTTTCAAGCGAGAAACTTACTGAATATTTTGAAAAGCTTGTAAACGAATATCCAATAATCTCTATTGAAGACCCACTTTCCGAGCATGATTGGGACGGCTGGACAAAAATCACCGAAAAAATAGGCGGCAGAGTACGGCTTGTAGGTGACGATTTGTTTGTTACCAATACCAAACGTCTGAAACACGGAATTGAAATCGGGGCGGCTAATTCAATTCTCATAAAGATTAATCAGATAGGAACGCTTACAGAAACGCTTGAAGCAATTGACACTGCACAAAAATCAGGTTACAGCACAATTATTTCACATCGGAGCGGTGAAACCGAGGACACATCAATAGCTGATATAGCTGTTGCGGTAAATGCAGGTCAGATAAAAACAGGTGCTCCCTGTCGAACAGACAGAGTAAGCAAATACAATCGTTTGCTAAGAATAGAAAGTATGCTGATAAATTCATCACGCTACGGACTTGATATTTAATATATTTTTACTCCGAATGTACGGTTAATCAATTACATTCGGAGTTTTTTATTTTTAAAATCCATAAATAGCATAATTTTACAAATATTAGTTATGCAAAGTGCACATAAAATCAATATGATTTTCTACAGAATAAATACCTTCTTTAATACAATTATTCTAATTAGGAATTAAAATCTTAAGCATAATATGCTAAAATTATTTAAATAGAATGCAATCAGTCAGGAGGCATTTTAATTGCTTTGCAAAAAAATTTTAACGGGAGTAATGGCATTTATGATGATTGGCTCAATGTGTATGGCAGAGGTTTCTGCCGCAACAAACAACAAAAAAACGGACTATCAGGCATATGCTGCTACTCTGGATAAAACAACATATAAAGGTTCTGATTTAGGAGCTGTTTACGGAAAAGATGCTACCGTATTTAAGGTGTGGTCACCGAAAGCGTCAAGTATAAAGGTTAATATTTATGAACACGGCAGTGACGATGAGGGAGATGCAGGTATACTTGAGTCAAAGGCTTTAGTCCTTGACAAAAAAACAGGTGTATGGTCATGCAAAGTTTTTGGAGATCTTGCAGGAAAATACTATACTTATACAGTTAAGCACGGCAAAAATGTTAAAGAAACTTTTGATATTTATGCTAAAGGCTGCGGTGTAAACGGCAAGCGCTCTATGGTTGTTGATTTTTCAAAAACTAACCCAAAGGGCTGGGAAGATGACAAGCACATTCTTGTCAATAATCAGACTGATGCCTCTGTATGGGAGGTTTCAGTTGCTGACTTTTCTTCTTCCGAGTCAAGCGGTGTTTCCGAAAAGAACAGAGGAAAGTTCCTTGCATTTACCGAGGAAGGCACAACTGTTGACGGCATCCAGGGAGCAACCTCAACCTGCGTTGATTATCTGAAAAAACTTGGCGTAAAGTATGTTCAGATTATGCCGTTTTATGACTTCGGCTCAGTTGATGAAAGCAAGGATATAAATAAGCAGTATAACTGGGGATATGACCCTGTAAACTATAATTGTCCCGAGGGGTCTTATTCAACCGACCCCTATAACGGCAGCGTAAGAATCAAAGAATGCAAGCAGATGATTCAGGCTCTTCATAATGCAGGAATCGGAGTTATTATGGACGTTGTCTATAACCATACCTATTCCACAGACTCTGCTTTTCAGGACATAGTGCCCAATTATTACTACAGAATGAACGATGACGGTACATTCTCAAACGGTTCGGGATGCAGCAACGATACAGCCTCTGAGCACCTTATGTACAGAAAATATATGATTGACTCCGTAACCTATTGGGCAAGCGAGTATCATATTGACGGCTTCCGATTTGATTTAATGGGACTTCACGATGTCACAACAATGAACAGCATCAGAAGTGCTCTTGATAATCTCTATAAAGACGGAAGCGGAAAAAAGATTTTAATGTACGGTGAAGCTTGGGATATGCCTACAAAGTGCGATGAAGGTACTGTTATGGCTAACCAGAAAAATCTCAAAAAGCTTGACAACCGAATCGGTGCTTTTGATGATACAATTCGTGATGCAATCAAAGGAAGCACAGGCGGTGTTGACAAAGGCTTTATTCAGGAAGGCTCTTCACGTGCAGCTCTTAAAACAGGAATTGCCGGTCAGTCCGATACCACAACAGGATGGGCAAATGTTCCCAATCAGTGCGTAACCTACGCTTCCTGCCATGATAATCTCTGTCTTTACGATAAACTTGTCGATTCTGTTTACGGAAAAAACAAGGAGTATCGCAAACGCTATGAAAACCTTGTAAGTATGAATAAACTTTCTGCCGCAATTGTTATAACTTCTCAGGGAATTCCGTTTATGCTTTCAGGCGAAGAATTTGCAAGAAGCAAGGACGGCGATGAAAATTCTTTCTCCTCAAGTCGGGAAGAGAATATGATTGATTGGAAGAATCTTGATAATTTCAGTGATATAGTTGAATATTACAGGGGACTTCTCAAAATTCGTGAAAGCTTTGAAGCATTTAAGGATTGCACGGCGATGACAGCAAACAATCTTACGTATATTGAAAACGTTCCAAAAGGCGTGACGGGTTATACAATAAACAATACTACAAGCAATAAATGGAGCAAAATGAGCGTTATTTTCAACGGAAGTGATGATGAACAGTCTGTTAAGATTGGCGGCGAATGGATAAGAATTGCCGATGAAGAAACAGCAGGACTTAGAAATCTCGGTGAAGTAAACGGCACTGTTAAGCTAAAGGCACATTCGGCAGCAATTCTTGTTGATAAAAAAAGCTACGAAACAGCAGGAATCAGTGATGATGAGGGTGCTGTTGTAGTAAATTACTATGATAATAAAACAAAAGAGCTTATTAAAACTCAGACAGTAAGCGGGGAGATTGGAACAGCATATGACGTTACTAATTTTGCCGACTCTCTCAACTATGACATCAAGCAATCAAGCGGAGATACCGCCGATGTCTTTGAAAACAGCGTAAAGCACGCAAGTGTTTATGTTGAAGAGTTTGAAGGCAAAATGTCAAAGGTAATTTTTAAATTTGTTGACGATGTAAACAACACAGAGCTTGCAGATTCATACGTAATCCGCAACAGAGAAGATGAACAGTACTTTACCCCCGAACTGCCGTCTATTGAAAATTACAAAATTGTTCTTGACAGCTTACCCGACAATGGCGCAGGAAAAGTAAGCAACGGTGAAACGGTCGTTACTTATAAATACACCAGAGTAACCGATGATACTGACAAGTCCGTATGTATTGTCAATGCAATTTATATGGATGACAAAGGAAAAATCATTGAGAAAAAAACTTATAAAGGCAAAGAAGGCGAAAATTATTCCGTACCTGAAAACGAGTATGAGAATATGTCACTTGTCAAAATTCCCGAGAATGTATCTGGAAATTATAAAAAAGGCGAAATCAATGTTTTGCTAAACTATTCATCAACACCCGACCCGTTTGCAGATATGCTGATATACGTTTACGTTGGAGCAGGAGTAATCTTTGCACTTTGCATAGCTTCTGCAATTTATTCTCATATTAAGGGAATAAAAAAATTCAGAGAAAATATGGATGTTGAAGAATAATCAAGGTAGTTATTTCCGCTTTGCGGAATAAATTATAAGATTTTTAAGGAGGAATAATTTCGATGAGAACTACAAAGAAGCTTATAGCTGCTGTTCTCGCTGTTTGTATGCTCGCTTCTACAAGCGTTGTATCAGGTTTTGCAGCTACAACTGATTCCGAACCTGTTTCGGCTGATGTAATTGCAGATTCTGCTTATACACAGGCTTGTGAAGAAATTGACAACCAGTATGCATACACAAAGCGTGATTTGGGTGCAACTTATTCACCAGAGAGCACAACATTTAAGGTGTGGTCTCCTACAGCAACAGAAGTATCTCTGAACCTTTACAAAACCGGTTCAGACACAGAGGAGGGTGCAGAGGATCTCGGCACTTATCCGCTTGAAAAGCTTATGGATGGTGAGAATTGGACAGGTGTTTGGACAGTAACAGTTGAGGGAGATCTCAAAAATCAGTACTACACCTACACAGTCACAGCAGCCAACACTACAGGCACAAGGACAACAACTAAAGAAACACAGGATGTTTATTCGGTAGCAACCGGCGTAAACGGCAGACGTTCAATGGTTTGTGACCTTGACTCAACAGATCCCGAAGGTTGGGAAAATGACAGCCACGTTCTTTTGAACGAATCAACAGATTCAGCTGTTTGGGAACTTCACGTAAAAGACTTTTCTTATGACCCTGCTTCAGGTGTATCAGAAGCAAACAGAGGAAAGTATATGGCTTTCACCGAAACAGGTACAACACTCAACGGCGAGGGCAAGATTTCAACATGTATTGATTACCTCAAAGAGCTCGGTGTAACAACTGTTCAGATTAACCCGTTCTATGACTTCCAGTCAATCAACGAAATGGGTTCAGATTCACAGTTTAACTGGGGTTATGACCCGCAGAACTATAATGTTCCCGAGGGTTCTTATTCTTCAAATCCCTATGACGGTAACGTAAGAATCAAAGAGTGTAAGTCAATGATTAAGGCTCTTCATGACGCAGGCATTTCAGTAGTTATGGACGTTGTTTACAACCATACATATTCAACTGATTCCTGCTTCCAGAATACAGTACCTAACTACTACTACAGAATGACAAAGACAGGTGCGTTTTCTAACGGTTCAGGCTGCGGCAACGAGTGTGCAACAGAACGTGCTATGTATAGAGATTATGTTATCCAGTCACTTCTTCACTGGGTAAATGAGTACCATGTTGACGGTTTCCGTTTTGACCTTATGGGCATTATGGACGTAGAAACTATGAATATGGCAAGAGAAGCTCTTGACTCTGTCGATGCAAGAATCACAACATGGGGTGAAGGCTGGGCAGGCGGTGACTCTTCTCACCCTGCAAATACATGTTCAGGTGAAAAGTTCTATCCTGCTACACAGGCTAACGCATCTAAGCTCAGTGATAGAATTGCTCTCTTTAACGATGCTATCCGCGATGGTATCAAGGGTGGCTGTATGAGCATTTCAAATCAGGGTTTTGTTCAGGGCGCAAAAACTTCTG
>CANBJR010000014.1 GCA_947369085.1 uncultured Clostridia bacterium
TAGCTGATGTTGCTGTAACTGTATGAACATAACCTGTTCCGGCATCTACTCCTATACACCGTTATCACTATAATAATATGAATTTTTATTACTGACTTTAAATGATTGTAATGAACTACAGCCATTAAAAAGCCTTGAAAATGAATAATAGCTCTTGGGCACCAAACCAGAACCAATTTCTACATTTTTTAAATTCGTACACGAATTAAAAATATCAGGACTGTTGAAATATTTTACACTGTCGGGCAAACTAATATTTTCCAGTGATGTACAGTTATAAAAGCAGTTTCCATCTAAGGTTAAGACGGTATTTGGTATTTTTACTGATTTTAAGTTTTGACATTTTAAGAAAAGCATACTACCAATATATGTTATGCCATTCGGTAAATTCAAAAACTCTATTGCAGAATTAGCAAATGCACTTCCTTCTATTTCTTTCATATATGTAGGAAGTTCAATTGTTTTTAATTTTGGGCAATCTCCAAATGCACTTGCTTTGATTTTATTAATTCTATTTGGAATTTTAACACTTACTATATATTTATTTTTATAAAAAGCTGTTGTTCCAATTGTTGTCACTTTATTACCATAAATCGTTGAAGGTATTGTGACGTTTGTCGCCGAGCCGTTATATTTTGTTATAGTACAGGTGTAGTCATCTTCAAGTCTGTATTCGTAGTCACCGTAGGTTGCTGCACTAACCGTAAACGGTGCAACAGTCAGCACACCAAATGCCATAATTACCGCAAGTAATACGGCTGTCAGCTTTTTGATTTTTTTCATTCTGAATTCCTCCTAAATAATATTCTTTAATCAACAATAAATATAAGTTGATTTATAATAAAAATAACACATAAGTATTCAAATGTCAACATATGTATTCATAATTTGCACAAAAAACATATACACTATTACTGGGTGATATGATGTTTGTACAAATGCTTGATTCAAAAATAGTCGGCGAGGTTATTTCCGAGTACAGAAAGAAAAAGAATATTTCACAAGAGGTATTAAGCGGTTTGTCAGACATAGGAAGAACACACCTGAGTGCAATTGAACGAGGAGAGCGCAAGCCAACTCTTGAAACCTTTTACAGAATATGTGTTGCGCTTGATGTGAAAATGAGCGAGGTTACTGCTGAAATTGAAAATCGAATAGAGAGAATGTAGCTTTAATTCAATAAAATTCATGTAATACCATTTACAAGTATAATCGGAGAAAATGTTATGAACAGAATTACTATGTTGAGAAAAGAAAAGGGTATGAGTCAGATTGCTTTGTCAATCAAGCTCAATGTGTCGCAGAAGATGATAAGCGCATATGAAACAGGCAAAAGCGAGCCGAGTATTGAAACTCTGAAAAGCCTTGCCGATATTTTTAATACCTCCGTTGATTACATTATAGGTTATTCGAATGTCAGGCAACCTCTTGATAAAATTGTTCAGGCAAGTCTTAACGAAGATGAGTGTGAACTGCTTGACGGCTTTCGTACTCTCGATAAAAAGCGTCAGCATATAGCTTTAGGAGTAATATTGGGATTAAAGAATTGTGAATAATATAAGAACACGGCAGGAACTGCATATTAAATGCAGACCTGCCGTGTTTTGTGTTATTATGTTTAGAAATCAAGACTTTTTCCATGCTGATGGGGAGAACAACAGCAGCAGCGGGAACAACTCAAGTCTGCCTGCGAGCATATCAAAAATGAGTACGCTCTTTGACAATATGCTGAAATTAGCGTAATTTCCGACGGGACCGACTTCTCCGAGTCCCGGACCTGTGTTATTTAGGTTTGCCGCAATACTTGTAAAGCTTGTTAAAAAGTCCTTGTTCTCAATTGAAATCAAAAGAAAACTTAAAACGAAGATTCCCATATACACCACAAGAAATACCGAGGTGTTGCGCATAATGCTGTGGTCAACGGTTTTTCCGTCCATTTTTACAGCCTTTACGTTTCTGGGGTGGATAAGCAGAGCAAATTCTTTTTTGACCTCTTTGCAGAGAATCAGGATTCTTGAAATTTTAAATCCGCCGCCCGTACTTCCCGCCATAGCGCCGACAAAGGTGATTATTACAATTATTGCCTTTGAAAGCGCAGGCCAGTGGTTGACATCGCCGATTCCGAATCCCGTTGTCGTGATAATAGATGAAACATAGAAAAAGCTTTGGTGGAACGATTCAAAAAGCGTGGGGTAGAGGGAGCTTATA
This sequence comes from uncultured Clostridia bacterium, assembly GCA_947369085.1. Taxonomy (GTDB): domain Bacteria; phylum Bacillota; class Clostridia; order Oscillospirales; family Acutalibacteraceae; genus Ruminococcoides. Next base: position 2,209 of record CANBJR010000014.1, read on the forward strand.
TTTATAGTGATTACAGCGATTGAAACTACGATAATTCCCACATAAACCCAAAGCTCTTCCATTTTGAATGCCTGCTTGAATTTTTTTGCGAGAAGAAGAATGTAGAATGAAAAATTAAGGCTGAATAACAGCATAAATACTGCAATGATCGTCTGTAAATAATGGCTGTCATAGGCGGCAATGTTGTTGCTGTGTATTCCGAAACCTCCTGTGCCGGCTGTTGCAAAGCTTGTGTTAATTGCGTCAAAAAATCCCATTCCGCCGCAAAGCAAAAGTATGAGTTCAAGTAAAGTAAGTCCGATGTATATGCCGTACAGTAAAGCGGCATAGCTTCTCATATGCGGAACAGCCTTGCCGATTATCGGGCCGGGGCTTTCTGCTTTCATAAGGTAAATGTTTTGCTGACCGCCAAGTTTCGGAATGATAGCAAGCAAAAACACAATTACACCCATTCCGCCGAGCCAGTTAAGAAAACTTCGCCAAATAAGCATACCGTGGCTTAAAGATTCTACATTTAAAAGTACCGACGAGCCTGTTGTTGTAAAACCAGAAACGGTTTCGAAAAATGCGTCAATAAAGCTTGGAATTTCACCGCTGAGCCAAAACGGCATACAACCGACAAGCGACATAATAATCCAGCTTAGAGCCGTTGCCGCAAAGCCTGCCTTTTGATAGAGTACCATATTTTTAGGCTTTTTAATTTTAACAGCCATCAAGCCCAAAACTGCGCTTGCCACACCAGTAATCAGAAAATACAACCCCTCGTGTTCGCCGTAAATAAACGAGGTCAATGTTGCAATCTGCATTGCCGCACCTTCAATAATGAGAACCCAACCGAGTATATATACAATAATTCGTTTATTCATATATTAAAACTACCCTCAATGCCTGCTTATAATATCGTCAAGGTCGTTTAACCCCTTTTGTCTGGTAAGTATTACAACCGTATCATCGGGCATAATTGAGTCACTGCCCTGAGGAAGAATGATTTTTCCGTGACGATTAATGCAAATAATCTGAAGATTATCAATAAGATTTAGCTTTTGCAAAGGAATACCGCATACCTTTGAATTGTTTTTTACCCTGAATTCAAGTGCTTCAATGCGGTCATCATTGAGCCTGTAGAGCGTTTCAATATTACTGCCGAGTGAATTCTGCATGGCTCTGATGTATCTTGCAATATATTCGCCCGTAAGGCTTTTGGGGTGAATAATGCAGTCAAAATTAAGATTTGAAAGAATTGAATCAAACGAGGTGTTGTTGACCTTTGTAATAATCTTTGCCTTTGAAACATCGTTTAAATACAGAGAGATTAAAATATTCTCTTCGTCATAGTCCATAAGTGCCGCAATTCCGTCGGCGTGTTCAACGCCTTCGCTCAAAAGCAAATCTTGATCCATACAGTCGCCGTGAATTATTACCGCACCTGGCAGAAGCTCTGCAAGCTCGGTGCATCTTTCGGCGTTCTTATCAATAATTTTTACGTTAGCACCCGACTTTAAAAGCTTCATAGCAAGGTAGTATGAAACCTTGCCGCCGCCCAGCAAAATTACGTCACGGCTTTTGCCGATTGCAACATTAATTTTTCTGAAAAATCTTGCGGCAGTGTCAGACTTTGATACAATTGAAATTTTATCGCCGCTTTGAATAACAAAGTCGCCGTTAGGAATATAAACTTCGCTGCCACGCTCAACCGAGCAAATTCTTACCTTGCCTTTAAGAATATCAATCTGACTTATTTTTTTATTGCTGATAGGTGAATCCTGCGGAATCTGAACTTTAATAAGGTCAACAATTCCCTTTGCAAACGAGTCAATTTCAAGTGCGCCCGAAAATCGTAAAAGACGGCTGATTTCGGTTGCCGCGGTAAGCTCGGGATTGATAGCCATTGAAAGGCCAAGCTGATCCTTTACCCTGTACAAATCGCTTGTATATTCGGGATTTCTTACCCTTGCAATTGTGTGCTGTACACCTGCGGCTTTAGCCATAAGGCAGGTGTAGAGGTTAATTTCATCTCTTGCCGCAGCGGCAATCACAAGGTCGGCTGACTGTGCTCCCGCGTCAACAAGTACTTCATATGTTGCGCCGTTGCCCTCTATTCCCATAACGTCAAGGGATTCGGACAGGCGTGTAACTGCATCGTGGTTTATGTCGACTACAACGATTTCATGTCCTGCGGAGTTAAGCTCCGATGCAATGGATGTGCCTACTTTGCCGCATCCGACAATTACAATCTTCATAACTACCTCTCATTTAAAAAGAAATATTAATCATATTCCCCGTAAACATATAAAGTCATAATACACTAATTTATACGCAAAATCAATACATAATGATAAAAAACTCGGATTTCTTACAAAACTCATCTACTTGCCAAAATTTAGCTTTTATAGTAAAATAATATTAATAGTTATTTTTTCGGTGCAACAAGGACGTTCATCTCTGTTGTGCCGCTTTGCATTTATATAGCACAATATTTTGCGGAGGTACTATGGCTCTTTACATATTAATTGCGGCGGTAATAATTATTATTTGCCTGACCGTGAGCAAGTTCAGTTCCAAAATCGGCGTGCCGGTTCTGCTTGCTTTTATTTTTCTGGGAATGCTGTTTGGATGTGACGGAATTTTTAAAATTCAGTTTGACAACTTTTCGTTTGCCGAAACAATCTGCTCTACATCGCTGATATTCATAATGTTTTACGGCGGATTCGGCACTAACTGGAAAAAGGCAAAAAAAGTTGCCGCAAAGTCGGTTTTGCTTTCAACGCTCGGCGTAGTGCTTACCGCAGGAATTACGGGATTGTTTTGCTGTTTTGTACTGAAATTTGATTTGCTTGAAAGTATGCTTATCGGTGCGGTAATAAGCTCCACCGACGCGGCATCGGTTTTTTCGATACTAAGGAGCAAACGGCTTAACTTAAAACACAATACTGCATCACTCCTTGAAGTGGAAAGCTGAAGTAACGACCCCTGCGCATATATGATGATGTTGATTATCCTTACATTTATGAGCGGAAAAACAAGCGGCATTGAGATTTTGTATATGATTTTTGCGCAGATAGTCTTTGGTGCGGCAATTGGAGTTGCAACAGCGTTTTTGGCTTACTTTATGCTAAAAAAATGAATTTCTGCACAAACGGGTTTGAGTCAATACTTGTGTTTTCTATGGCGTTGGTATCGTATTCTCTGGCATCTGTAATAGGCGGAAACGGATATCTTGCTGTGTACATTACGGGAATAATCCTCGGAAATAAGGAAATTCCGAATAAAAAGTCACTTGTGCATTTCTTTGACGGAATAACGGGACTTATGCAGATACTCATATTCTTCCTGTTGGGACTTACTGCATTTCCATCACAGATGGTTTCAATTATACTTCCTGCACTTGCAATTGCGCTGTTTCTCACATTCGTTGCTCGTCCGTTGTCGGTATTTGCAATTCTCACGCCGTTCCGCTGCCCGTTAAAGCAACAGCTCCTTATTTCGTGGTCCGGACTTCGTGGTGCGGCTTCAATAGTATTTGCAATAATGGCGGTTGTAAGCCCTGCATATCTCAAAAATGACGTATTCCACGTTGTTTTTTTCATAGTGTTGTTCTCAATTTTAATTCAGGGAACGCTTATTCCGTTTGTGGCAAAGCACCTTGATATGATAGATAACAAGAGCGACGTTATGAAAACCTTTAACGACTACACAAAGGAGGTCCCTGTTCAGTTTATTAAGCTCCCAATTGACAAAAAGCATCCTTGGGCAAACAAGAAGGTCTGCAACATTCATTTTTTCCGAACACAATTCTTGCGCTGATAATCAGAGATGATAAGCAGATTGTTCCGAGAGGCAACACGACATTGCTTGCAGGCGATATTGCCGTTTTGAGCGGTCCGTCGCTTGAAAAGAAGTTTACAGGTCATCTTACGGAGATTGAAGTTGACTCCGACAGCGAGTGGATAGGAATGGCGCTTTCTGAAATTGACCTCGACTCCGACAAGCTTGTAACACTGATAAAGAGGGGAAAGAGGATTGTAATTCCGAGCGGCAAGACGGTTGTAAAGGAAAATGACGTTTTAATTATCAACAAAACGCAGAAGTAGGATATTGACAAAATTAAAACAAGCGTTCATCGAATTTTTAACGATGAACGCTTGTTTTGTATGAATTACAAGTTAAATTTGGTTTTTAGAAAAGCTGTTTCTTTCTGCCGATAACAGCCATTACACCTGCGGCTAAAAGAAGAACGGAAAGCAGAATTGCGGAAACAGCGACATTTCCTGTTGCAACCGCACCGTTGCTTGTGTTGTTTGACGATACAGTATCTTTTGTGGCTGTGTCAGAGGTTGAGCTTGCGCCGCCCTGTGAGCTTGTCGGAACGGTACTGCTTGGATTGCTTGGTGTTGTAGGGTTGATAACCTCGCCCGGAGTTGAGGGCTTTTCACCTGTGCCTGTATTTTTAACTGAAAATTCAAGTGTTAAATCAGTTATTTCTAAACTGAATACTGCTTTATAATCTCCTAAATCCTTAACATTGATGAATATCGGCTTTGTTTTTGGAGCTGTAAAATAAACATATGGTGCAAATGCATTACCATCGTCATCATGTCCTTTGTAAATTCCTTCAGAAAACGTTATTACATTTTTTTCTCCGTTTTCACGACTGATTGTCAGTTCTGCTCCTTTCATATTATATGCAATTGAATTGCTTTCGTCTTCTTTAGTGTAAGGAGCGTTAAACTCTTTATCGGGTAACTTTGTCAATTCAAGTTTAGTAATTGGATTCAAAATAAACTCATTTTCAAGGACAGTAATTTTCTGAGTTGCAGTACAGCCTGATAATTCATAGGTGATTTCAGTATCACCAAGAGGTAAATTGTTTAGTATACCGTATTCGTCAGTACCTTGAATTTTAAGCTCACCGTCAATACCTTTTTCGTAGAAACACGCAGGTACTTCAAAATCTTCATCATATGAATAGTTGTATGTTGTGCCGTCGTTAAAAGTTAAGAGCATTTCAAGACCTTCCATAAGGTCATATGCCCCTACATAACCACCGTAGTATTTTTCAATTGTAGTATTATCGGTGGCTTTCGTGATTTCGATTGATGTTAATTCAGGTACAATTACATTTATTTCTTGTGTGGCTGTGTAATCATAAGTATTAATTGCTGTTGCATGGTGTGTAAATGTATATCTAACCGTGTGTTTCCCGGGAGATAAAATGTAACATTCGTTGTATAAATCATATTCGATATCGTCAACATCTACGCTGAGGTAGCCGTAATCATCTATTCCTCCAAAATCTATGTAATCGCCTGTTTCGTTATATGAGTAGTCAATACTGCTGCCATCCTTCATATTGAAACGAAATTCCAAACCATCGTATAGCTTATCGAAAAAATCTTCTTTTTTAACTTCAGAATAATAAAATTCGGTCTTATCAGGTGCTTTTGTAATTTCAAAAAATTCTATGTAATCATAATTTTCCGGTTCATCGTGAGATGAAGTATCCTCCCATTCATAGTCGCTTGCAAAAACCTGCACCAATGCAGTCGGCACAAGCGTTGCCGTCAGCATTAAAGCTAACAGGATTGATAAAATTTTTGTCCGTTTTTTCATTATAATTTCCCCTTTATTTGTATTTGTTTGATTTATATAGTCAAACTTTTATTTGTATTATATAACAACTACAGGTTGTTGTCAATAACTAATAATAAGTTTTTTATTTAACTACTTCAAGTTGTTAATATTAATATTGAGGTGATTAGTTATGGTAAAAAACTTAAAGCTTTTAAGAACAAAAAAAGGATTGAGCCAGCAACAGCTTGCCGATATTATCGGCACAAGCCAGCAGTCAATTAATAAGTATGAAAATCACAACGTTGAGCCTGATATTGACACGCTTATTGCATTTGCGGACTTTTTCAATACTTCCGTTGATTATCTGATAGGAAATACCGATATAAACCGAAAAATAGAATTTGTTCAGAACTACGATTTAAATAATGAGGAATCAAGTTTAATTGATGGATTCAGAAAGCTGACAAAAGGGGAAAAAGACAGTATTTTTGCTGTAGTAAATAATTATATTGCGGCACGTATAAGATAATTAATTATATAGTTATATCTTTTGTAAGCTTAACTATAATTTAGCGTTGGTAATATAGCAACGTTGACGTAGGGACACGGCGTGTGTCAAGAGTAACATGGTTGCCGTGTCCACACAAAAATTGTAATACAATTTTTGTGAATGGGACGTGTGGAAACCCGTCTCCTACGGAAAGGTTTGTTGTCCCTCTATAATTATGATTTAATGGATAAAGTATGATTGCCACTGCGGACACGGCACGCCGTGTCCCTACGGATATAGAGGAATTATTTGATGTTATCTATCGGGCAGACACACAGGGCTGCCCCTACAGTGCAATATCGGTAGTAGTATTTCTACCGTAGGGGCGACCCTATGTGGTCGCCCAAAACGTTACCTATATATGAATTTAGAATTCGGGCTACAATTTTCTCCAAACAAACTTACTTTTCCACTCGATTTGCCCGCCGAGGCACTCGGCTAAATTATAGTTTATTGTAATAACCTTTTTTCTAAACTTCAAAAGCCGCCGGCATTGTGCCGACGGCTTGATTTATACTCTATGCAATTTTACGAAAGTTAAACTGTTTCGCTGTTGTTGCCGTAGTAAGCATTGAGGTACATCTGCTTGATTTCCTTGAAGAGCGGGTATCTTGGGTTAGCGCCTGTGCACTGGTCGTCGAATGCCTGCTCAACCATATCGTCAAGTCTGTTGAGGAAGTCTGTTTCGTCAATACCGTATTCCTGAATGGAGTTCTTGACGCCGACTCTAGCCTTAAGGTCGTTGATAGCCTTGATGAGGTTCTCAACGCTTTCAGCGTCGTTCTTGCCCTCAAGACCGAGGTGCTTTGCAACTTCAGCATAACGAGCCTGTGTCTTCGGGTGGTCATACTGTGGGAATGTGCCCATCTTTGCAGGAGTTTCAACAGAATTGAAGCGGATTACCTGCTCAATCATAAGTGCGTTTGCAATACCGTGGGGAAGGTGATGGAATGCGCCTAGTTTATGAGCCATTGAGTGACAAACACCGAGGAATGCGTTGGCAAAAGCCATACCTGCCATTGTTGCGCCGTGAGCAACCTTTTCACGAGCAACAGGCTCGTTCATACCGTTGTCATAGCAAGCAGGGAGATACTTGAAGATTACTTCAAGCGCACGAAGTGCAAGACCGTCTGTGAAGTCTGTAGCCATCATTGAAGCATAAGCCTCAAGTGCGTGAGTAACAGCGTCAATACCTGATGCTGCTGTAAGTCCTTTAGGACCGCTCATCATATTGTCAGCGTCTACGATTGCCATATTAGGCATAAGCTGGTAGTCAGCAAGCGGATATTTAACGCCTGTGTTCTGGTCTGTGATAACTGCGAAGGGAGTAACTTCGGAACCTGTACCTGATGAAGTAGGAACAGCGATGAAATAAGCTTTTTCGCCCATCTTCGGGAATGTATAAACTCTCTTACGGATATCGCAGAAACGCATAGCCATATCCATAAAGTCAGCTTCGGGATGCTCATAGAGAACCCACATAATTTTACCTGCGTCCATTGCAGAACCACCGCCGAGTGCGATAATTACGTCAGGCTCAAACTTGCGCATAGCCTCTGCACCCTTCTGTGCAGAAAGAAGTGACGGGTCGGGCTCTACGTCAGCAAATGTTGTGTGTGCAATGCCCATCTCATCGAGTTTGTCTGTAATTGGCTTTGTGTAGCCGTTCTTGTAAAGGAAGGAGTCTGTTACGATGAAGGCTCTCTTCTTGCCCATAACGTCCTTAAGTTCCTGAAGAGCTACAGGCATACAGCCCTTCTTCATATATACCTTTTCAGGTGCTCTGAACCAAAGCATATTTTCTCTCCTCTCGGCTACTGTCTTGATATTGATAAGGTGCTTACAGCCAACGTTTTCTGATACAGAGTTGCCGCCCCATGAGCCGCAGCCGAGTGTAAGTGAAGGAGTAAGCTTGAAGTTGTAGAGATCACCGATACCGCCCTGTGAAGAGGGAGTATTAATGAGAATACGGCAGGTTTTCATACGAGAAGCAAACTCGTCAATTTTTTCTTTTTCATTTACAGCGTCAACATAGAGTGAAGATGTGTGACCGTAACCGCCGTCAGCAACGAGTTGTTCAGCCTTAGCAACAGCGTCCTCAAAGTTTTCTGCTTTGTACATTGCAAGTACGGGGGAGAGTTTTTCGTGAGCGAATTCCTCGCTGATGTCAACAGACTCAACCTCACCGATAAGAATCTTTGTTTCTTCGGGAACAGTTACGCCTGCAAGAGCAGCGATTGTAACGGGCTTCTGACCAACGATTTTAGCATTGAGTGCGCCGTTGATGATGATAGTCTTTCTAACCTTTTCGGTTTCTTCATCGTTAAGGAAGTAGCAGCCACGTGCCTTGAATTCCTTTTTAACCTTGTTGTAAATCTTCTTTTCAACGATAACAGACTGCTCGGAAGCACAAATCATACCGTTATCAAATGTCTTTGAATGAATAATTGAGTTAACAGCAAGAAGAATGTCAGCAGTTTCATCGATGATAGCGGGTGTGTTACCTGCGCCAACGCCGAGTGCCGGCTTACCTGATGAATAAGCAGCCTTAACCATTCCGGGACCGCCTGTTGCGAGAATGCAGTCAGCTTCCTGCATAAGCATATTTGTAAGTTCAAGAGAAGGAATATCAATCCAGCTGATGATACCCTCGGGAGCGCCTGCAGCTACGGCAGCTTCAAGAACTACCTTAGCAGCCTCAATTGTGCTCTTCTTTGCACGGGGGTGGGGGCTGATGATGATACCATTGCGTGTTTTAAGACAAACGAGTGTCTTAAAGATAGCTGTAGAAGTTGGGTTTGTTGTGGGGATTACAGCTGCGATAACACCGATAGGCTCAGCAATCTTCTTTATACCGAAAGCCTTGTCCTCTTCAAGAACGCCGCAGGTTTTTACGTCTTTATAAGCATTGTAAATATACTCAGAAGCAAAGTGATTCTTGATTACCTTGTCTTCTGCAATGCCCATGCCTGTTTCTTCAACAGCCATTTTAGCAAGCGGAATTCTCATTTTATTTGCTGCTGTTGCGGCTGCAAGGAAAATCTTGTCAACCTGTTCCTGTGTGTAGGTTGCGAAAATCTTCTGCGCCTCTTTAACTCTTGCGAGAGCAGCCTCAAAAGACTCTACATTTTCTACAATCGGATACTCTTTTGTACTCATTAAATCTACCTCTTATCTTGCAAATTATATTAGATTCAGCAAAGCTGAAAATTATATCGTATTAATTTAATTTTTAAACTTCTTTGAAGTCAAACTTATTGGTTTTTGCGTAGTTGCTTGCATATGAATTCTTTGGTGCTTTGATTGTGATTTTGTTAGGACAATCAGCAAAAGTATTGTCGGCAATGCTTGTAATTGTTGAGGGAAGCGTAACTTCTGTAAGCTGCTGGCACTGATAGAAAACAAACTCGTTAAGCTGTGTCAGTGTTTTGCTTTCGGGAATTGTAACGCTTTTAAGTCCTGCTGCCGAGAAAGCAAAAACGTCGATACTTTTTAATGAAGCAGGAAGCTCAATTGACTCGAGCGAAGAACAGTTGAAAAATGCGTTTGTGCCGATAGTTTCAAGATTCTTCGGAAGTTTTACACTTTTAAGGCTTCTGTTGCTCGAAAAAGCATAGTCCTGGATTTCTTTTACTGTATCGGGAATTTCAACGCTTGTAATGTCTGTGCCGTTGAACAAGCTGCGACCGAGAACTGTAACCTTGTAGTCATTATAGGTATCGGGGATTTTAACATCCTTGCTTGAACCGGTATATCTTGTTATCATAACTTCATCCTTATTCAAAATGAAGAAACCAAACTCATCGTTAGTAAGATCAGGCTCGGTTGCAGTAACTTTATAGCCGGGTTCCTGACTTTTGCTGTTTGAACATCCGCATCCGGAAAATCCGATTGAAACAGATGCACAAAGCATACAGGCAAGCAATGCACATAATACTTTTTTCATTTTTGAAGAATCCTTTCAAAACTTTAAATTTATCGATAAATTTATCTCGACTAATAACATTCTATCATCTTTGTTAAATAATTGTCAATGTTTTTTTGGCTTTTTTTATACTTTTATCGGGTTATATAATAATTACAAAAAGATTACGTTTTAATTGTGTTAAAAGTTACAAAAATCGTTTTTTTAGTATTTAATATGACCTGAATTTCAACCACAATTTGGTTACCTTAATGTATAAATCAGAAGTATTCGAGGTGGGAGCGGTACTTTGGCTGTTGTGGTGCATATTTACTGTTGTATAGTTGTGCTTTATATAATAATAACAGTCCTTACCATCAGTTGATAAGGACTGTTCAAACCGGGTATTTATTTGTAGCGCTTTCCGCTGTTTTTATATCGGGTGCCGCTTGATGATTTCGGAAGTTTTATATCGGCAGTATCATATCTTCTGCTTTTATTAACCTTCTTTTTATCAGCTTTTTCGTTTTTGTAACCGTCGTCATAGTCGCTTGATGAACGGTATCTTCCGTTTTCAGCACCTGCGTATGCGTACTGACTGCGGTTAAACCCGCCCGACAGCTTTTTGTGTTTGTTGACGGATGAAATTATTACATAAGCAATTCCAGCTGCACTGAGCGCAAGACAGGCAATGCCTGCGTAGAGCATCCACTCGCCGTTGTCGCTTAGGCTGTCGTTGTTTTTTATAAAACCGAAGTCGTCAGAATCGTTGCCGTCACCTTGTCCTGCGTTCTTCAGATTTGCCGAAATATCTTTCCAGTCGTTGTTTGACAGAACGCTGTCGTCAATCTTGTGGTTTGATTCATAAAGCGGTGCTGACGGAGCAGTACTTACAGGGGGAACATAGCTTTGACCGCCGCCAACATAAAATTCAGAGCTTTCGCCGCCGTTGTCGCTGTCATAGTATATTTCGCTGCTTTCCGAGTCGTAGTAGGGGTCGTCAGGTTCAACATACGGAGCATCTGTTTCAGGTTCAACATATGGAGCGTCCGTTTCTGGTTCAACATACGGTGGTTCTGTTTCAGGCTCAACATACGGTGGTTCCGTTTCGACAATTTCCGTCGGGTTGGTGACCACTTCATCATCAATTCCGTCGCCGTCCAGATCAATAGCATAAGCAGTAATTGTAAATATAGAAATACATAAAACAATTGATAATAGAGCTGTAATAAGTTTATGTCGCAGATTCATACAAACTCCTTTCTCCGAAATATTGTTTCGGATTTACTGAGCGCTTGTTGTGTTTTCGGCTGCTGCTGTAGTCGGCTCAACGGGAACAAAGAACATCTTGGGCTCATATTTGTTAATTACCGAGGTGTTTTCTTCGTAGTCAAGCTTTTTTGTAAGGCCTTTAATGTATTTGTCAAACTCTTCGCTCTTCATTGCATAAAGCACGTTTGAGCTGTTGGTTTCGTTTGCAAGGTAGTCCTTTGCAGTGTCTTTAATGTTTCTCTTATAAACAAAGTAGTAAACTGCGGAATCGCCGCTTCCTACCTTTACGGCAGTTGCCTTGTTGTTGTCAAGCTTTTTAAGTGCTTCCTTTACTTCGTCACCGAGAGAGCTGTTTTCCAAATTCTCAATGTTTGATGTTGCAGGGTCTGAATCAATGTTGTTTGCTTTCATATAAGCGTCAATAACATCGTCGTATGATTTACCGTTGTTTACATCCTTAACATAGCCTTCAATCTCGTCTGTAACCTTTTTAGCTTCCTTGTCTGACATTGCAACGTTGGTTGACTGACCTGCTTCGTCTGTTGAAGCATTGTAAAGATTTACAGTAAAGTAGCTGTAGTCAGTGTAATTGTCGTTAAAATACTTTGTGAGTTCTTCGTTTGTAACTTCCTTTGCACCGCCCTCCTTGTAGAGCTTGTCAAAGAGAGCTTGATATTTAACACTGTACTCGGTTGAGCAGTAACGGAAACTTTCAAGAGAAATACCGTAAGGCTCTAAGTCATCCTTCATAGGCATAATGTAGCCGTAGTCAGCGTACTGACCTACATTCCAGTAGGTTTCAGCCTGCTCGTCAGCAGAAGCGATCATGTCTTTTGAAACTTCAACATTCTCTTTTTTTATCTGCTCGTCCATAACCAGGTAGCTTAAACACATAAGCTTTGCCTGTTCCTTAATCCACTTGCTTGCAACTTCCTTATTACCGTCGTCATCGGTAATTTCCATTTCAAGCCAGCTGTCCTTTGTTTCGTCATAATCGTCAAGTTTCTCAGCGTATGACTTAGCCTGATTATAGGCAGTGTCAAGTGAATAAATATAAACGCCGATAGCAAGCTCTTCGTCACTTGTCTTGTATGACCATTCCTTATTAAGACTTACCGGAGTACATCCCGAAACAATTAAAACAGAAATAATCATTAAAACTGCCATTAAGAATGAACCGATTTTTACATTTGGTTTCATATTAGTATACCGTCCTTATTGAAAATATAGCATTGCATACGAGAAACACTTTCACAGTATGCGTACTTTATGATTATACATAAAAAAATTGTCATTGTCTATATTTTATTGAAAATTTATCGAAAAAAATTTGAAATAAAGCCGAAAATTATTGGAAATTTGCTTGTCAGACTCTATATTTTAAATATTTTTTTCAGCATATTAAGGGAAGAGGCTCCCTCTTTGCAGTCTACTGCAAGATAGGGCTTCGTGCCTGCGCAAAGCTTTGCTTTGCCGTTTAGTGCTATAAGCAAATCGGCAACCTCGGGAGATTTGATTTCTCTTACATATAGCAGAAGTGAGTTCTCGTTTTGCCTTATTTCGTAAATTCCCATTGAGTTTGCTTTGTTTCTGACAAGCGCTATGTCAATAAGTCCTTGCACTGACTGAGGAATTTCTCCGAAACGGTCACGAAGCTCGTTTTTTACGTCGTTGCTGTCGTCCGTATTTCTTATGTCTGCAATTCTGCGGTAAACGTCAAGCCGCAGCGTAAGGCTTTCAACATAATTTTCGGGAATGTGAGCGTCAACAGAAATGTCGATAAGGCAGTCGAGGTCTTTTGTTTCCGGTGTTTCTCCACGCTCCTCGCTTACAGCCTCGCCGAGCAGTTTTAAATACATATCGTAGCCGACGGATTCCATATGGCCGTGCTGCTGAGCACCCATTATGTTGCCTGCGCCCCTAAGCTCAAGGTCACGCATTGCAATTTTGAATCCGCTGCCGAATTCGGTAAATTCTCTTATAGCCGCAAGACGCTTTTGCTGAATTTCCGTAAGCACCTTGCTTCTTCTGAATGTAAAGTAGGCGTATGCACGTCTTGAGCTTCTGCCTACTCGTCCTCTTAGCTGATGAAGCTGTGAAAGTCCCATACAGTCGGCGTTTTCTATAATGAGGGTGTTTGCATTCGGCAAGTCAACTCCCGTTTCTATTATAGTAGTGCAAACGAGCACGTCTACTTCCTGCTCAAGCATTTTGCGCCATACTTCGCTTAATTCGTTTTCTTTCATTTTGCCGTGACCTATTGCTATTTTTGCCTCGGGTACGGCTTCAAGAATTTTGCTTGCCTTTGACTCAATAGTTTCAACGTTGTTGTGCAGATAGAAAACCTGACCTCCTCTGCGCAGTTCACGTCTTATGGCTTCGTTGATTACCGCATCATCGTGTTCAAGCACATAAGTCTGTACAGGCTGGCGGTTTTGCGGAGCTTCTTCAATTACGCTCATATCGCGCAGTCCGCTCATAGCCATATTTAAAGTCCTCGGAATTGGCGTAGCCGAGAGTGTCAGTACGTCTACGTTTTTGCAAAGCTCCTTAAAACGTTCCTTTTGCGCAACGCCGAAACGCTGTTCCTCGTCAATTATCGCAAGCCCTAAATCACGAAATTCAACATCCTTTTGAACAAGTCTGTGAGTTCCGACAATCATATCAATTTCGCCGCGGCTGAGCTTTTTTAGAATTTCCTTTTGCTGTTTAGGCGTGCGGAAACGAGAGAGCAGTTCAACTCTTATCGGGTAGCCCTCAAATCTTTTTGTAACGGTCTGGTAGTGCTGCCACGCAAGAATGGTGGTGGGGCAGAGCAGAGCACATTGCTTTGAATCGGCAACGCACTTGAATGCCGCACGCAGTGCAACCTCGGTTTTGCCGAAGCCTACGTCACCGCAGAGAAGTCTGTCCATAGGCGCTGTGCGCTCCATATCATGCTTGATTTCATCACAGCACCTGAGCTGGTCGGGGGTTTCCTCGTATTCAAAGCTTGCTTCAAAATCTCTTTGCCACTCATTGTCGACTGAAAAGGCATATCCCTTTGCTTTCATTCGTGCTGAGTAGAGAGCAATAAGCTCTTTTGCTATGTCTTTAACGGACGTCTTAACCCTTGCCTTTGCTTTCTGCCATTCCTGCGAGCCAAGACGGTTAAGCTTTACACTCGAGTTTTCACGCGGGCCTATGTATTTTGCCACCATATCAAGCTGTGTTACGGGAACGTAAAGCACATCGCCCTTTGCGTAGTCTATTTTAATGTAGTCCTTTGTAATTCCGTGGGTGTCAATTTTGCGTATTCCGCCGAAAATACCGATACCGTGTACGCTGTGAACAACATAGTCGCCTGCCGAAAGCTCTGAAAGGCTGTAAATTTCCTGACCGTTTTTGGCTTTTTTACGCTTTTTCTTCTCGGGAGCATAGGCAGTCTGTCCGTAGGTTATAAGGAAGAATTTTTCACCCGGAAATTCAAAGCCGGCACTCAGCGCACCTGTTAATACATAGATTGCCCCTGCTTTTGCGTTGTCCAGAGTGTCGCAAAGCTGAGCAGGAAAGCCGTCGTTTCTAAGACTGTCACAGAGGTTTTTTGCCGACTTGTCAGTGCCTGCAAGTATAACTCCTCGGCTTTGCGAAGTGAAAAGTCCGTTTAAATCCTCCGAAAGCTGTTTGTATGAGCCGTTCCAACGGTTGAGCTGCTTAGATGAAAAGCTGATAATGTCGGCAAGTTTAATGGGAATGCTGCCGTGTACAAAGTTTTCAAGCACAATTGTTCCGTGTGCATTGAAAATATCAATACATTCGTTAAAGGTCAGGGTAAATCGGTCAAAGCCCCTGCAAAGAACGCCGTCCTCAAATCCCTGCTTGAGAGCCTCGCTGTTCTGAAAATCCATAGCCTTGCCTCTGTCGCTTATGTTGCCGAATTCAGAAGTAAAGAACAGTGTATCACGGCTGAAATAATCAAAAAGACATTCTGGCTTGTCATATATCTGACCGATAAACTTGTCGACATTTGAAATTTGTGTTCCATTTCGGATGAGTTCCGCTTCTGAAAGCAGTTTTTCTTTTGCTTTAGCGCTGTTTTTGGAACGAAGCAGGTTTGCCTTGTGAACGATTTTGTCTGCAAGTGCGTTTTTGTCCTCAATGATAATTTCCGTTGAGGGTGTAAGCTTTATTTTACCCGCTTTTTTAAAACGGCGCTGCGTTTCAATGTCGAAATAGCTTAAATCGGTGATTTCATCGCCCCAGAATTCTGCTCTGACAGGATGGTCGGAGTCGGGCATAAAAAAGTCCAGAATACCGCCGCGCTGTGAAAACTGACCGTTACCGTCAACAGCATCAAAGCGCTCGTAGCCGAGCAAGGTAAGCGAGCGAACTGCTTTTTCAAGAGGAATTTCTTTGCCTTCTTCAAATTCTATTGCGGACTCCTCTAAGACCTTTTTTGGTACGGTAAGCTGGCTTGCGGCGTCAATGCATGAGATGACAACATCGCAGTCGTTTTCAATGAGCTTGAGAAGAACCTTCAGCCTTGCGTGCTCGTATTCATGAGATTTGCTTTGAAAGTCAAGAAAATTATAGTCACGCACAGGATAGACGCAGGCTTTGAGTCCCATACTGCAAAGATCATTGCAGAGTGTTTGCGCTTCTTTTTCGTCGGAGGCAACACAAAAAGCCGTGACTCCCTTAAGGCGGCACAGCGCATAGATTACATTTGCTTTGTTTATTGTCGAAAGTCCCGAAACGCAAAGTGATTTGCCTGTTTTTACACTGCTTAACAGTGACTTGAAAGCAGTTGAGTTTTTCAGAATATTGACAAGAAAATTCATTTTATCGGTCATTTTAGTATCCCTGTTAGTTGTTAATTGTATAAATTCATGGCTCTGTCGGTTTTGCCCTCAATAATCAGCTCAACAGCCTTTGACGCGTTGTCAAACATTGTTGTGAGTGTTTTGAACTCATTGTCTGTAAATTTTGAAAGCACCCAGTCAGCCAAATCCCAGTGCGGATTCGGCTTTGCGCCGATGCCGATTTTGATTCGGGGGAAGTTTTCGCTTGAGCTTAAGTAAATTATACTGCGCATACCTTTCTGACCACCGTCACTGCCCTTTGAACGTATACGCATTTTGCCGACGTCAAGCGATATATCATCGAAAATTACAATAACGTTTTCAGGCGGAATTTTGTAGAAATTCATAGCTTCAACAACCGCCTGACCGCTGTTGTTCATATAGGTGGTCGGTTTCATCAGCATAACTTTTGCACCGCCGATTGTGCAGTTGCCGACAAAGCTTTTATACTTGATTTTGTTTACCTTGCAATTGTACTTGTCGGCTATGTAATCAAGCGCAAGCCAGCCTGTGTTGTGACGTGTGTTTTCGTATTTTTTGTCAGGATTTCCCAGACCGACAACGAGGTATTCAATTGAGCCTGAAAGTTTATTTTTTCCGAACATTTTAATTGGCCATAACCTTTCTGCCCACAAATAGTAATTAAAATACAGCCTTACTATGGGCGGATAAGGTGTAAATAGCAATTTAGCCATCGCTTGTTGCCGCTTGCAGAAAACTGAGCGGGCAATATAATTTTTATAGTGTGAATTTTCACACTATATCTCTATTCAAATTTCCTTTACATTTTTCCTTTCAAAGTAATTTATGATTGTGAAAATTCGAGTACAACCCAATCGTCATCTCCGAGATTGTACGCATTTCCGCAATAAGGGCAGTTATGCTCACGGGTTGCATCAAAACTTCCTCCGCAGCTTTTGCATTCTACACGCTTTATGCTGAAATTCGAATTTTTAAGTGAATTGATATTACGACACACTGTCATAGTGAACGGCTTGGCTTTTTGTGATATTTTCCCTGCTTTTTCATAAAAAACATCGGTATACACAGTTAACCCAACATAACAGTATAGCCCCTTTGTTTCAAAAGAATTAAGTTTTATACCACCCTTGTACTGAACATCTATTATATCTTTAAATGTATTTTGCATGGGCGGTCCTTCATAGATTGCAAGATTTTGATAATCATCACAGAAAATCATAATTTTCAAAAGCGAAATAATTTCTCCTACAAAATATTCATATGAAAAATTATTATCAATAGCAGACATAAGTTCCGGCAGCCTTTTTTGAGCCTTAAGGTTCGGTGCAAGATACGGCATATTTTTAGCTGCATTTACTACCAATGAACCGATTTTGGATATTGCCCAGCCTAAATATCCTGCTATTGCACCATAAAATGCTCCGCCGATTATTCTGAAAAATATGTCAGTTAATAAATTAGTTAAATCAGGATTATTTCCGTTAGAAAAATTAGCCGCTAAAGAATATACAGTAAAACCTACTGCACCGATAAATGCGCCTGCCACAAGCCATATTGATATTTTGTGTGATAGTGATTTTTTGGTTTCAGCGTAATCGGGAAGAACAAAAAAGTTTGTTACCTTTGGAAACAGGTCGCTCATAATAAATTTTGTTCCACAACTTGGACAACCCGTCAGCAGTGTTCTTATATCGCTTATGGCACCGCAGTTTGGACAGCAGTAGCTAAAATTTGTATTCTGATTTTCAAGCCTTGTAATCATAAGATAAAGTATCTGAGTATCTTTTTTTCTGAGTTTTCTTTTGTTATTTATTCTGTAATCAGTTATATTTTCATAACTTCTGTAAACAATCTGACTTTTATATTTTCCCGGGTCATTCACTGAGCGTGCGATTCCTATATTGTCAAGATGTTCCCCGCGCAAATTGTAAACAGAATCAATAGTGACGCCTTTACTTTCAATTCTTTTTCTTTGTAAATCAAAAGCATATCTCAAATCCAAAGAAGCTATTATCGGAGAATTTCCCGTGTGGCTCCATTGAGAAATTTCATAAACAAATCTATTGTAAACTTCTTCATTACTTGTATTACTCAACATATCTCTCTCATTATTCATAATCATTATCATTTCTAACACAAACAGGCGGGTTTTAACAACCCGCCCCATGTAATATTTATTATTGTACAATATTATACAAGAAAATTATGTCGCAAAAAGCGCATATTATCATCCGAAAGCAGCAGTAAACGGCTTGTCGTTGTAAATTCTTGCAATAGCTTCAGCAAAGGTCGGAGCTACGGGAAGAATTGTGAACTTGTCGATCATCTTTTCCTGCGGAACGGGAATTGTATCAAGAAGAACAACTTCTTTGAGAGCGCTGTTCTTGATTCTCTCAATTGCCGGACCAGAAAGAACTGCGTGAGTTGCACAAGCGTAAACTTCTGTTGCGCCGCCCTTTTCAACGATGGCGTTTGCAGCGTTGCAGAGTGTGCCTGCTGTATCAATCATATCGTCAACAAGGATAACCTTTTTGCCTCTTGCATCACCGATGATGTTCATAACTTCGCAAACGTTTGGCTTGGGTCTGCGCTTGTCGATAATTGCAAGACCTGTGCCGATTTTGGAAGCAAAGTTTCTTGAACGTGTAACCGAACCGAGGTCGGGAGAAACTACAATGTAGTCGTCAGGGTTGCCGCCGATTTTCTCTTTCATATGATTAGCGAGGAGGGACGCACCGTGGAGGTGGTCAACGGGAATGTTGAAAAATCCCTGAATCTGATTAGCGTGTAAATCCATTGTAAGCACACGGTCAGCGCCTGCGCTTGTGATGATGTCAGCGCAAAGCTTTGCTGAAATCGGATCTCTCGCCTTAGCCTTTCTGTCCTGCCTTGCATAGCCGAAGTAGGGCATAACAGCTGTAATTCTTGCAGCAGAAGCACGTTTCATAGCGTCAATCATAATGAGCATTTCCATAAGATTGTCGTTAACAGGCGTGCAGGTTGACTGAACGATAAAGCAGTCGCTTCCTCTTACAGATTCGTGAAGTGAAACAGCAATTTCGCCGTCCGAAAATTGTGTGCAGTCGCTTTTGCCGAGCGGCAAACCAAGACAGCCTGCAATTCCCTGAGCTACGTCAACGTTTGAACTGCCGGTGAAAATTTTGATGTCCTTACCGTGAAAATTCATTGTAATAACTCCTTTGCATAAAATTTGCGAATTATTTATGATAAATGAATGGTTAACTTAATTAACAGGAATAACCTCTTGCTCTGGCAATTTCATTAAGTTCCTCAAGCTGGGACGGGTCATTTGCGCCGAGTACGGTATCACTGCACTCGGCGGTATATGCACCGATTTTTCTGCCGTCTGAAAGAAGAAGCTTTATTGCGTCGGGAAGATAGTATTCCTTTGCTTTGTTGTCGGATTTGATTCTGTCAAGTACCGATAAAAGAAGCTCGCAGTTAAACCAGAAACCGCCGGAATTAACTTCATTGATTTTTAAAATTTCCTCGTCTGCGTCTTTCTGTTCAACAATTGCCTTTAGCTGTCCGTTTTCGTCACGCACAATTCGACCGTAGCCTGTGGGGTCATCAACCTTTGCGGTAATTACAGTAGCGGCACAACCGCTGTCTGCATGCTGACAAAGCGACTTTTTGATTGTATCGCTCGACATAAACGGAGCGTCGCCGTTCAAAATAACTACGTTTCCGCTGTGGCTTTTAAGAAAATCCTTTGCCATCATAACGGCATGACCAGTGCCGAGACGCTCGGACTGAAAAACACTTTCAATCGGAAAATCAAGAGTAGAAATAAACTGTTCAATACATTCTTTCTTAAAGCCCTTTACAACGCAGATATCGTCTATTCCGGCGTTTTTAAGTGCTGAAATAACCCACAAGAGCATCGGCTTGCCGAGAACTTCTGACAGGGTTTTAGGTTTGTCGGACTTCATTCTCTTGCCCTCGCCGCCGGCAAGAACTATTGCACAATTACCCATTTTGTACCTCTTTATTATACGGCATATAGCCTGAATTATATATTGTATAACAGTGTATCCGTCAAACATACCAACAGATATTAATATTATCTCATAAAAATTACAAATTTCAAGTGAATTTTACAAAAAAACAATATTCCTGCACATTTTAAACGATTTATACAATATTAATAAAATTTTAAACCGTTTTTTATAAGAAAAAAATTCAAAAAAATGTAGCTATTTTTGCTATTATTTGTTATAATAACTTTTAGGCTTATACTTGCAGGCAGAGCGCAAAGGCTTTGCTATAGCCGTATACACTATTTATTTATAGGAGGATTACCAAAATGGCAAAAAAATGGGTGTACCTTTTTACAGAAGGTAATGCTAACATGCGTGAGCTCCTCGGCGGTAAGGGTGCTAACCTTGCAGAAATGACAGGTTTAGGACTTCCCGTTCCACAGGGCTTCACTATTACAACAGAAGCTTGTACTCAGTACTATGAGGACGGCAGAGAAATCAATGACGAAATTCAGGGTCAGATTAACGAGTACATCGAAAAGATGGAAGAAATCACCGGCAAAAAGTTCGGCGATAAGGAAAATCCCCTTCTCGTTTCCGTTCGTTCAGGCGCAAGAGCTTCTATGCCCGGTATGATGGATACAATCCTCAACCTCGGTCTTAACGAAACAGTTGTTAACGTAATTGCTGAAAAATCAGGCAATCCCCGTTGGGCTTGGGACTGCTACAGAAGATTTATTCAGATGTATTCTGACGTAGTTATGGAAGTTGGTAAGAAGTACTTTGAGGAGCTTATCGACAAAATGAAGGCTGAAAGAGGCGTTACATTTGACGTTGAGCTTACAGCTGACGACCTTAAGGAGCTTGCATCACAGTTTAAGGCTGAATACAAGAGCAAAATCGGTCAGGACTTCCCTGACGATCCTAAAGAGCAGCTTATGGGTGCTGTTAAGGCTGTATTCCGTTCATGGGACAACCCCCGTGCTAACGTATATCGCCGTGATAACGATATTCCTTATTCATGGGGTACTGCAGTAAACGTACAGTCAATGGCATTCGGTAACATGGGTGACGATTGCGGTACAGGCGTTGCATTTACAAGAGATCCTGCTACAGGTGAGAAGAAGCTCATGGGTGAGTTCCTTATCAACGCACAGGGTGAAGACGTTGTTGCAGGCGTTCGTACTCCTATGCCTATCGCAAAGATGGCTGAAGAGTTCCCAGAGGCTTTCGAGCAGTTCCAGCAGGTTTGCCAGACTCTTGAAAATCACTACAGAGACATGCAGGATATGGAGTTCACAGTTGAAAACAAGAAGCTCTATATGCTCCAGACAAGAAACGGTAAGAGAACAGCTCAGGCTGCTTTAAAGATTGCTTGTGACCTCGTTGACGAGGGAATGAGAACTGAAGAAGAAGCAGTTGCTATGATCGATCCCCGTAACCTTGATACATTGCTCCATCCCCAGTTTGATCCCGCTGCAATAAAGGCAGCTACTCCTATCGGCAAGGGCCTTGGCGCTTCTCCGGGCGCTGCTTGCGGTAAGGTAGTATTCACAGCAGAAGACGCTGAAGCTTGGAACGCAAAGGGCGAAAAGGTTGTTCTTGTTCGTCTTGAAACATCACCTGAAGATATTACTGGTATGAAGGCTTCGCAGGGTATCCTCACAGTTAGAGGCGGTATGACATCTCACGCAGCAGTTGTTGCTCGTGGTATGGGTACATGCTGCGTATCAGGCTGCGGCGACATCAATATGGATGAAGAAAACAAGAAGTTCACACTCGCTGGCAAAGAGTTCCACGAGGGCGACTATATTTCAATCGACGGCTCAACAGGTAACATCTACGACGGTGCTATCCCCACAGTTGACGCTACAATCGCAGGCGAGTTCGAAAGAATTATGTCATGGGCTGACAAGTTCAGAACTCTTAAGGTTAGAACAAACGCTGATACTCCTGCTGACGCTAAAAAGGCTCGTGAGCTTGGCGCAGAAGGCATCGGTCTTTGCCGTACAGAGCATATGTTCTTTGAAGAGGACAGAATCGCTGCATTCCGTGAGATGATTTGTGCAGACACAGTTGAAGAGAGAGAAGCTGCTCTTGAAAAGATCCTTCCTTATCAGCAGAACGACTTCAAGGCTCTTTATGAAGCTCTTGAGGGCTGCCCCGTAACAATCAGATTCCTTGACCCGCCGCTTCACGAGTTTGTTCCCACAGAGGAAGAGGACATCAAGAAGCTTGCTGACGCTCAGGGCAAGTCTGTTGAAGATATCAAGGCTATCATCACTTCACTCCACGAGTTCAACCCCATGATGGGTCACCGTGGCTGCCGTCTTGCAGTAACATATCCTGAAATTGCAAAGATGCAGACAAAGGCTGTTATCCGTGCAGCTATCGAAGTTCAGAAGGCTCATCCCGACTGGTCGGTTAAGCCTGAAATTATGATTCCGCTCGTATGCGAAGTTAAAGAGCTTAAGTTCGTTAAGAAGGTTGTTGTTGAAACAGCTGACGCTGAAATCGCTGCTGCAGGCGTTGAGCTTGAGTACGAAGTAGGTACAATGATCGAGATTCCTCGTGCTGCTCTTACAGCTGATGAAATTGCTGCTGAGGCTGACTTCTTCTGCTTCGGTACAAACGACCTTACACAGATGACATTCGGTTTCTCAAGAGATGACGCAGGTAAGTTCTTAAACGCTTACTATGATACAAAGATTTTTGAAAACGATCCGTTTGCTAAGCTCGACCAGACAGGTGTTGGCAAGCTTATGGAAACAGCTATCAAGCTTGGTAAGCCCGTTAATTCCAATCTCCACATTGGTATCTGCGGCGAGCATGGCGGCGACCCGTCTTCAGTAGAATTCTGCCACAAGATTGGTCTTGACTATGTATCATGCTCACCTTTCCGTGTGCCGATTGCACGTCTTGCTGCTGCACAGGCTGCTGTTAACAATAAGTAATTTTCGTTTTTCGAAATAACTGTTAATGGGTAAAACCATTTAGCAACCAATAGGCAAAATTTAATATCAAATTTAGACCTTGTAGAGTAAAATCTGCAAGGTCTTTTTTTACCCTAAAATCATAGAAAAAGCCTTGTAAACACTGCGTTTCTGTCAATAAAACAGGAATTTTATTGACACTTTTTGCAGCGTTGCTGTTGATAACGATTTTCGCATCGTGGTTGATAAACAGCTTCGCACAATAACATTTCGAAATAACTTAATATAGCAAAACTAAAGGCTGCTCATTGCGAGCAGCCTTTTTGCGTGGGTTATTCAGTTTCAGTGTGCTTGTAAGGTTTCTTTTCGTCTGTCAAGCCTGCGAGATAGTCCATACTTGTGTTGAGAGCAAGGGCGATTTTTCTGCATTGCTCAAAGGTGTAATAACGTTTGCCGTTTTCAATTTTTGAATAATCGCTTTGGTCAATACCTGTCAGCATTTGCATTTTAATTTGTGTATAGCCTTTTTCTTTTCGCAAGTCTTTCAGTCTTTCGTTAAAATTCATATTAATCACCATAATAATTATGGCAATATGACCTATTGATTTTAGGGGTAAAATGACCTATAAATTAAACGATATTTAGCATAATATTTGTCTACGCTTTCGTAGGGACACGGCGTGCCGTGTCCACACAAAAATTGCATTGTAATTTATCCGAATGGGACGTCTGGGAAGCCGTCCCTTACGGAAAAGTTTGTTTATCACATTAATATTATTATAATTAGTTACGTTTGATAATCTCTGCGAGTACAGGCACGACTTTTCTTAAATATTCTTCTTAATCGTATCAAGCGCACCCTTTTCAATTCTGCTGACCTGCGCTTGTGAAATACCTATTTCGCTTGCAACCTCCATCTGTGTTTTTCCTCTGAAAAATCGCAGGGTGAGAATGCGTTTTTCCCTGTCGGAAAGGTTCTTGATTGCCTCTTTTACAGCTATTTCTTCAAGCCACGTCGAATCGTCATTCTTGTCGCCAATCTGGTCCATAACGTAAATAGTATCGTTTCCGTCAGAAAAGACAGGTTCATACAGCGAAACAGGTTCGATGATCGCTTCAAGTGCAAGAACAACTGTTTCTTTTGGTACTTCCATTATCTTTGCTATTTCCTCAACGGTAGGTTCACGGTTATTTTTGTTTGTCAGCTCTTCTTTAATCTGCATTGCCTTATAGGCAGTGTCACGCATTGATCGTGATACTCGCACGGAGTTATTGTCACGCAGATAACGGCGAATTTCGCCGATAATCATTGGAACACCATAGGTGCTGAATCGTACGTCAAGGCTGGGGTCAAAGTTATCAATAGCCTTAATAAGTCCGATTACACCCACCTGAAACAAATCGTCAGGGTTTTCACCACGGTTTGTAAAGCGCTGAATAACCGACAATACAAGCCGAAGGTTCCCGTTAATCATTTTTTCTCTTGCAGTTTTGCGCTCGTATTCAGTGCCGTTTTTTATTTTTAAAAGCAGTTCTCGTTTTTCGCTCTCCTTGAGTAATTTTAACTGCGAGGTGTTTACTCCGCATATTTCAACTTTTCCGTACTGCAACAACATAACCCCCAAATAATGTATAATTTACTGTGAGTTTATTATTGACGGAAAAATATATATTATTCCATTATAGGCAAAACAAAACCCCTCCGTTTGGAGGGGGGGAGTAATTATTGAATATAGCTTAAACGGGAATGATTGCGTTGAAAACAAGTACAGAGCATACTCCGCAGACAAATCCGAGCAAAACACCGCATACAACGTCGGTTAGGTAGTGCACACGCAGATAAATTCTTGAAAAGCCAATCAAGGCTGCAAGCAACAAAATCGGTACGAATGTTATCAACCTGCACCTTAGAAGAGTAACTCCCACAACGGCAAAAGAGGCTGTTGTGTGTCCCGACGGGAATGAGTAAAACCTCGGTCTGTTAATAAGCTGTTCTTCATCGCCCAATCTGTGGCAAGGTCGGACGCGTTTGACAATGTGTTTTAAAATCATCTCGCCCATAATATGGGCAATTGCAAGACCAAAAACAATATTCAGTCCGGTAAGCCGCCAATCGGGGCGAACGAGGAACGGTATACATATAGCCCACCAGACAAGTCCAAGGTTGCCTGCACGTGATGCAAAAATCATAATTCTATTGAGCGCAGGCTTATGAATTTTGCCGATGCGTTCAAGAACTCTGTTGTCAATGTTCTGAATTCTGCCAAACATAAACACAACTCCCATTTTATTTTGCCTAAAATTCTATATAACGTAAAGACATATTTACAAATTTACATTAGTGTTTATATTATAGCATACGAAAACTGATTTGAACAGATGTTTTTTAAAATTTATCTGTTTTTTACATTTACAAGATGTGCAATTGATGGAATTGTTGCACCTTGACCGCAGGTTGTCGGGCTCATAAGCGCCCCGGTAGCCATAAACAGAATATTGCTGTAGATTCCTTGATTCAAGTCGCTTAGAATTTTTGAGCAAAAAACCGATGCCGCACATCCGCATCCCGAGCCGCCTGCGTGAACATCCTGCTTATCTCTGTCAAAAATCATAAGTCCGCAGTCATTGTGTCTGCTGCGTATGTCAATATCTTCAAGCAAAAGAAGGTCATAAAGCGATTTACTGCCGACTTCTCCCAAGTCGCCTGTTAATATAAGGTCGTAGTCACGTGGGGAAGTGCCCGTATCGTCAAAATAATTTTTCAGAGTTTGCGCTGCCGCAGGCGCCATGGCAGCGCCCATATTGTTGGCGTCCTTAACGCCGAGGTCAACGATTCTTCCCACAGTTGCCCTTGCAACGCAGGGACCCTTTTTTGCGTTTTTCAAAACACAGCTTCCCGAGCCGGTTACTGTCCACTGTGCTGTTGGAGTGCGCACACCACCGTATTCAAGAGGAAATCTGTATTGCCTTTCGGCAGAGCAGAAATGTGACGAGGTTACGCACATAGACGTATGCGCCGCTCCGCTTTCTACAAAAACAGATGCCATAATCAACCCCTGCGCCATAGTTGAGCAGGCACCGTATTGACCGAGATAGGGAATATCAAAGTCAATCAGACCGTAGCTTGAGCCTACACACTGATTAAGCAAATCACCTGCAAAAATGCAGTCCACTTCGTCTGCTTTTATTTTTGCCTTTGTAAGCGCCATAGTTACCGCCTCGGACTGAAAACGGCTTTCAGCCTGTTCATAGGTGTCAAGTCCGTCATAGCTGTCGTAGATGATTTTGTCAAAAGCTTTGCCAAGCGGCCCTTTTGATTCAAGCTTTCCTGCAACGGAAGCAAACCCCACGATTGAGGGCATTTCTTCAAATCCTATTGTATGTCCGCCTATTCTTCTTATCATACAAAAACTCCCTTTCGCTTTTATTATCTGCGAAAGGGAGTTTTTTATTAAAAATTTTTATAAATTTTCGCTTGATTCCGGTGCGTCCGTAGGGTCAGGCTCGGGGTCTGTAGCAGGTGCAGGCGGTTCGGTAGGCGGTTCTGTGGGAGCCTCAGTCGGCTTTGGCTTTGGTGCAGAAGAACTGCTCTGCGGTTTGCTGCTTGAAGAAGAATTGTTGTTATTGCCTGATGAGCTGTGTGAGCTTTCATTTTCACTGCTTTCGGGTTTTGTTTCTTCATTCAAGTTGTCAACATTTGTATCAACTGCGTTGCTGTCACTGTCAGCACCAATAAATACATATCCGTGGTCGCTGTCGTATGTAGAAGAACCGAGAGATTCACGGTCAACCTCTTTGCCGTCTTTGTAGTAAACTCTCCAAGCCTTTACAGTATAGCTTGAACCGCCTTTGTCGGTAATTTCGTTATGAGTTTTGATTTCGTCATAGGACGAATCCTTTACGCCCCAAACAGAAACATATAGTGTGCGGTCAACAAGTTTACATTCCATAAACATCTGATAATCAGTCGGGTTTGAAAGCTTTAAGTCAAGTCGGGGATAGTCGATTGTAGCGTCAAGACCTGTAGGAACGTAAGACGACGCCCATTTGTGGCAGTAGCGTTCCTCAACGTCCATATTTGCTCTTATAGCGGCATTGTAGATTGTTGAGCTTGACTGGCAGATTCCGCCGCCAATTCCGCTTGTGAGCTCGCCGTTTGAAATAACTCCGGCTGATTTATATCCGTTTGATTCAAGATTTGAGTCGCCTGTGCATTTGTTAAATGACCAAGTAGCACCCGGCTCAATAACAGAACCATTGCATGCCGCAAGCGAAACTCTCATATTTTCCGTTCCATTTTCGGAGTTTGTAGAAACAGTTTCATATGAAGAAAGCTTTTTGATGTTCTTCTTGAGGTCGTCAATTTGTATTTTTGCGTCAACGGTTTCTACATCAGCGATAATTCTGTTTTCATCAGCATTTTGAAGAACAGCGGTTTTAAGCTGGTCTGATAAATCATCGGCGTTGAGCTTTCTGCCTTTTTCGGATTCTGCGTATTCAAAACGATTTTTGGAATACGGTGTAAATTTTGAAACGTAGGCATTTTTAGGCTTGCGATTGGTTGATTCTTCAATTTTTTTAGTGTTTTTTTCAATAGAGTCAACCGTGACCGTAGCAGTGATTTCATATGTTTTGCTTTCAGCCGTATGGTCACCCGAAGGGTTGAGAGTATCATTTTTTATGTTGCTCAAAACAGTATCAATGTCAAAGGTGTATTCAAAGTCAGACTGAGTAAGCGTTGTAACGTCGCCGTCAGCATCTACAGAAATTGAAATCGGCTTTATAAAACTTTCCTTTTTTGATTCAAGCAGTTTTTTTGCTTCTTCCATAGTTTTGCCTGAAATTGAAATTCCCGAAACCGCAGTTCCGTCTTTAAACACAAAAGCGCTGCTTTCCGCAACAGGGGCGCTGAACATTCCGCTTTGGAACAGGCAAAATCCTGTTACACCGAGTGCAACAACAACCGCTGCGGCAACAGAAGAAATAATAATTGCTTTTTTCTTGTTGTTTTTATTATTCGGTTCATTTGATTTTTTGGTTTTTTTCTCCGATTTGGATATATGCTTTTTCTTTGTCGACTGTGCAGGCGCAGCCTTGCCGCTTGAAATGTCAACAAGACCTTCGTCCAAAACGAGATAATCGTTATATGAATCATTATGTGAATTTTTATTCAAATATCTCACCTCAGAAATATATGCAAATATTGTTAATAATTTTATTATTTGGTTACAGAATACATTGTACTATAAAGTGCAGTAAAAATAAAGTGGTAAAATACAAATATTAAAAAATTTTTTTATCAATTTTTTGTTTAATATAAAAGCAAAAATGAGTAAATGTTTTAAAATTAACTGTTTTAAAATTAACTGTTTTAAAAACTGCTTCAATCTTATATTTAACGTTTATAACCAAGATTGCGGAATAAATACGCAATACAATACAATCACCATGTGAACAAAGTGAAAATAACGGTTGAAATTCTTGTAAATATAAGTATAATAAACATATACTGGTTGAATTTTATAAGAAATATAAGGGTAATATTATTTTGCCCTTAATATTTGGAGAAGCAATATGAAAATTCTTATACTTACCGCTTCAACAGGCGGCGGTCATAAGCGTGCCGCTGCCGCGCTTGAAACAAAAATAAAGTCGTTAGACCCCGAAACAGAGGTCAAGGTGGTTGACGCAATGAAAGCAATCGGCAAGGTGTATGACAAAACCGTATGCGGCGGTTATCATTTTATGGCTACGAAAATTCCTAAGGTTTACGGAAAATGCTACAAAATTACCGACAGAAAAAATCTTATGTATAAGGCGGTTATGCGTTCAAACACAATGATGTCGAATAAACTGCTTGAAACAATAAACGATTTTCACCCCGATATTGTAATCATCTGTCATCCGTTTGTTACAACGATGATTTCAAAGCTGCGCCGTCAAAGGAAAATTGATGTAAAGGCAATCAGCATCATAACTGATTATGACGCTCACCGCACGTACATTGTTCCGAAAATTGAGGCATATGTGCTTGCTCAGCCGCAGATGGCGAAAAAGCTTATTGATGAATACGGAGTTGACGAAAGCATAATTTATCCGCTTGGGATTCCGATTTTTGACAGCTTTACAGAGCCGTTTGACAAGGAAGAAATCTGCAAAAGAGAGGGACTTGACCCAAATGTCCCCACAGTGCTGCTTATGGCGGGGTCGTTTGGCGTTACAAGCGTTCTTGAGTTTTACAAAAAACTTGCTCAAAAGAGCAAAAATATTCAGTTCATTGTAATTACGGGCCGCAATATAAAGCTTTTCGGTCACCTTGAAAAGCTTGTTGATGAAATGGGTATGCAGGATAATACTAAGTTGCTTTACTTTGTTAAAAATGTTCAGGATTATATGCATATTTCCGATTTGATAGTAACAAAGCCCGGAGGACTTACCGTTACCGAAAGCCTTGCCTGCGGACTTCCAATGGCTATTTACAGTGCTTTCCCGGGGCAGGAGCGTGATAATGCAGATTATCTGGTCAGTCAGAAAGCGGCTGTATTGCTTGACCAAAAAAACGGAGCAGATATGATTATTGAGCTTCTTAACTCATCGGAAAAGCTTGATGAAATGAAGAAAAAATGCAGCGAGCTTTCAATGGCTGACTCTGCGGAAAATATATTCAGACTTGCACAGAAAATTTGTGCGCGGGACTAAAAGAATTTTATCCACGGAAAGGAAACAAAACTAATGAAAAAAACAATTGCCTTGCTGATGTGTTTCACTTTAGCAGTATGCACGCTTTGTGCCTGCGGTGATCCGACAAACTTTTCGGACAAAGAAACGTTGTCAAACGATTATACAAGGAGTACCGACCCTGCCGAGAATTATAACTACAATGACGGCGCAACATCTGCGCCAATGTCATATAACGTGTATTCAAGCTCAATTGCAAATTTTGAATTAAGAATGTTTCGCAATTATTACTCGCAGAAAGCTGACAAAACAAAGTCATCCGTTTTTGCGCCTGCCGGCGCAGCACTCCAGCTTTCTCTTCTTGCAAACGGTGCAACGGGTAATACTCAGGACGAAATAAGGCAGGCTATCGGCAAAGACCTGACTGTTGAAAATATAAATCAATGTTCATCATATTTTAAAAGCCGTATGGAGGCTGTAAGCAAATCGGGCAGCGGAGAGGTTGACGAGCTTTCGGGCAAGAAAGAGGAGAAAAGCAAAAGCGAGTATGTGAGCTTTGGGCTTGACCTTTTCTTTAACGATACATCTGATGTAAAAACAAGCTTTTTGCAGACCAACGCAAGCTACTTTGGAAATGATGTGTATCGCTTTTTGTTCTCTGATGAAAATTCCGTTTCAAAGGTAAACAAGAGTTTTACTGATTTTACATCAAACAATTTGTTTGAAAGTTTGAATGAAAAAGACAGCTTGTTTTTGGTAAATGCCTGTGATATGAGTGACTTGTGGCTTGATAATTACAGCAAAAGCGACATTGAAAAGGGCACGTTTAAGTCGAACAGCGGTGATAAAAGCGTAAACTTTATGACCTCCAACGAGTCGCCAATAAAAACCGATAAGGCGCAGGGAATTATAAAGTATACAAGCAAAAATCCTCTAAAGCTTATGATTGTTATGCCAAATGAGGGAGTGTCGCTTGATGAGTACGTTTCCGACTTTAATTATACAGAGTTTTCCAACCTTTTAGACAGCTTCGATTTTACCAAAAAGGTTAAGGCGCAAATTCCCGAATTTTCAATTGCTTCCGATGAAAAACCACAGGCGCTTTCTGAAATTCTTGCAGACAGCGGTTTGTACACGCTGTTTACCGACGATGCGTTGTTCAAGAATATTACGCATACGGATAATTTTATGCTCAATGAGATTTACGAGGTAACTCCCGAAATTACCGTTAACGCTTCGGGTATTAACAGCGATTCTAAGATTGTTGACAAGCGTGTCAAAGAACTTGAAGAAACTAAAGATACCATTAGATTTGACCGCCCGTTTATCTTTTTGCTGATTGACAACGAAAGCAGTATTCCCGTTTATATCGGAACGGTTGACAATATTTGATTAAAACATAAATTAAGCTCGGACTTAGCAGTGTGCCAGTTCGAGCTTTTGTTTATTTATAGCGTTTTAGTTTATAAAGTTGCCGTGTTATATAACTTATCCGAATTAAAGCTTTGTGCTTAAAACCGTAATGTAATTACTTGTTTTCGTCCTTTTTGGAATAAGCCTGCTTAAAAGGAACAATCTCGCCATTTTTCTCTTTTACGCTTACGTTGTCAAGTGTTTTGTCAAATTGTGTTCGGATTTCTCCGAGATAAATTTTATACAGCTTTTTCTGTTCAGCCTGTTCGTCAGGAGTAAGTCCCTGTTCACGCTTTTTCTTAGCAAGTTCGTTAATTCTGTTAAGCAAATTCTTATCCATAATAGTACCTCGCTTTTTTCTTTACATAATCATATCACAAAATAAATTATATTGCAATAAATTCAATTTTGTATATTGCGTGAGTTGGTTTTTGATATATAATATAGATAAGTAAAAAATATCGGATGGTTAATTATGGAAAATTTCAGATCGCTAAATCCCTCAAATTTTAAATCGTTTTGCCGCACCCATCAAAAACGATTAAGGCGCGGACTTTCTGATTTTTATTACAATTATTCTCAAGCATAAATACTTGAAAAAATTTTAATATATTGTATAATAGAAATGTTATGATAATTATTTGTACAATTCATACACGGAGGTAAACAGTTATGGCAGAGAAAAAGAAAATGGTAGAAGCCATTACAAGCAGAGATGAAGACTTTGCAAAATGGTATACCGACATTGTAAAAAAGGCGGAGCTTGTTGATTACTCAAATGTCAAGGGATGTATGGTAATCAGACCTTACGGCTATGCAATCTGGGAAAATATACAGGCTGATCTTGACCGCAGATTTAAGGAAACAGGTCACGAGAATGTCTATATGCCAATGTTTATCCCCGAAAGCTTGCTTCAAAAAGAAAAAGACCATGTTGAGGGCTTTGCTCCCGAATGTGCATGGGTAACTGTCGGTGGTCAGGAAAAGCTTACGGAGCGTCTTGCTGTTCGCCCGACTTCCGAAACACTTTTTTGCGAACATTATAAGAAGATAATAAATACATACCGTGATTTGCCTAAGCTCTACAATCAGTGGTGCAGTGTTGTAAGATGGGAAAAGACAACACGTCCGTTTTTGCGTACTTCCGAGTTCTTGTGGCAGGAAGGTCACACAATGCACGAAACCGAGGAAGAGGCAAGAGAAGAAACACTGCGTATGCTCCACGTTTACGAGAGCTTTTACAGAGAAACACTTGCAATTCCGGCTGTAATCGGCAGAAAGACCGAAAAGGAAAAATTTGCAGGTGCAGAGGAAACATATACAATTGAGCCGATGATGCACAACGGTGTTGCTTTGCAGGGCGGTACCTCGCACTACTTCGGTGACGGTTTTGCCAAAAGCTTTGGCATAACATACACAGGCAAGGACAATAAGCTTCATTATCCGCATCAGACTTCGTGGGGTGTATCAACAAGAATGATTGGTGCGTTAATAATGGTGCACAGCGACGATGACGGACTTGTGCTTCCGCCTAAGATTTCTCCGATTCAGGTAGCGGTAATCCCCGTTGCACAGCATAAAGAGGGCGTGCTTGAAAAGGCAAACGAGCTTAAAGCAGAGCTTGCAAAGAAGTTTAGAGTTAAGCTTGACGATTCCGATCACGCTCCCGGCTGGAAGTTTGCTGAGTACGAAATGAAGGGCGTGCCTGTAAGAGTTGAGATCGGTCCTAAGGATATTGAGAAAAACCAGTGTGTAGTCGTAAGACGTGACACAAGAGAAAAAGCTTTTGTTCCGCTTACAGAGCTTTCTGCATTTGTTGAAAATCTTATGGAAGATATTCACAATGATATGTATGAGCGTGCGCTAAAAAATACTCAGGAAAAGACCTTTACCGCAACAAGCTACGACGAGTTTATCGACATTGCAAAGAATCACCCCGGTTTTATCAAGGCTATGTGGTGCGGCGACAGCGAGTGCGAAGAGAAGCTCAAAGATGTTACGGGCGGAGTAAAAAGCAGATGTATTCCGTTTGAGGAGGAACATCTTTCGGATACCTGCGTATGCTGCGGAAAGCCTGCAAAGCATATGGTATACTGGGGCAAACAGTACTAATTTACAATTAACAATTGCGGTGGCAGCTTTATTGATACATTAGTTATCAGGTTTTGAGTATATAGCAAACTTTGGTACTAAATTTAATTGTTAATTGTTCTTTGATAATTGTTAAATTTTTATAGGGTGGTGAGAAAATGCCTATCAAGGTTCAGAGTAATTTGCCGGCTATAAAGGTGCTTGAGTCGGAAAACATATTTGTTATGCCAAATGAGGTTGCGTTAAGACAGGACATTCGTCCGCTTAAAATTTTGATATTAAACCTTATGCCCACAAAAATTGAAACCGAAACCCAGCTTTTAAGGCTTTTGGGAAACAGTCCGCTTCAGGTTGATATTGAGCTTTTGCAAATGGCTTCACATACGTCCAAGAACACATCGCCTCATCATCTGACGACCTTTTACAAGACGTTTCAGCAGGTGAAAAATGAGAGCTTTGATGGTATGATTATCACAGGAGCGCCTGTTGAACAGCTTGAATTTGAGGACGTTGACTACTGGGACGAGCTTTGTGATATTATGGAGTGGTCAAAGCATAATGTTTACTCGACATTTCACATTTGTTGGGGTGCGCAGGCAGGATTATATTTCCATTATGGAATAAAAAAACATCAGCTTCCTGAAAAATTGAGCGGCATTTATTCACATAAGATTCTTAATCCGCATCATCCGCTTATGCGTGGCTTTGACGATACGTTTTGTATTCCTCATTCACGCTATACGGGTGTAAAAGAGGAGGATATAAGAAAGCATTACGGGCTTGAGATTTTGTCGGTTTCCGACAAGGCGGGAGTTGCCGTGGTGAGCAGTAAAACAGGCAGGCAGTTTTTTGTGATGGGACACGCAGAGTATGATAGGGAAACGCTTGCAAACGAGTATTTTCGTGACAAAAACAAGGGTGTTAATCCTAAGATTCCTTATAATTATTTTCCCGATGATGATGCGTCCAAAACTCCGCCTATGGTGTGGAGAAGCAATGCAACCTTGCTTTATACAAACTGGCTCAACTATTTTGTATATCAGGCTACACCATACGATTTGCGTGAACTTATTGAAAAATATCCGCATTGATTTAAATATTATAAATTAATTAAGCCGAAAAGGAAATGTGCGTTCCTTTTCGGCTTTTGATTTTATGTATCACAGAGATTAATATGACTGTAATTTTGCAATTGCGTCTCTTGCATTTTCGGCTTTAAAAACGGCAGTTCCTGCAACGCACACGTCAATTCCTGCGTTTGCCGCCTGTTCAATCGTTGCTTTGCTGATTCCTCCGTCAGCCTCAATCAGCATATCAATTCCGCGTTTTTTACATTCATTCTTAATTTCTCTGACTTTTGGAAGCATATCAGCCATAAAGCTCTGACCGCCAAAACCGGGTTCAACCGTCATAATAAGCACAAGGTCAATTTTATCAAGATAGGGGAAAACTGCGCTTGCAGGGGTGTTCGGCTTGATTACAAGTCCGGGTTTTACGTCTCTGCTTTTAATTTTGTCAATCGTCTTGTCAATGTCTGAGTCGCATTCAATGTGAAAGGTGATAATGTCTGCGCCTGCGTCTGCAAAATCATCGACATATTTAAGCGGATCGCTAATCATAAGATGAACGTCAAATGGTTTGTTGGTGTATTTTCTTACGGTTTTGATTACAGGTGCTCCAAAGGTTATGTTTGGCACAAAGTGACCGTCCATAACGTCAAGGTGCATCCAGTCTGCACCTGCTTTGTCCATTCTTACAATTTCTTCACCCATCTTAGAAAAGTCACACGATAGAAGTGACGGTGCAATTTTCATTTAATACATCCTTTCACTGTAGGTTTAGATTACAAATTAAAATGTTGAAAAGCGAGCCTGATAAATCAAGTTCTTTTTTGGGCATAACGAATTGTATTCCAAAAATTTGTCTGCTTGGTTTGCTTTTGCGGGTGCTGTTTACGGTTTTTGGATTGCAGGTGCGGCTATTGCGGCGATTCCCCAGAACAAGGCGTAAATCAGCACTTCAAGCGAACCCATTACGCCTACGCCGGCATAAAGCGAAAGCGTTGAGGCAAGCAAAATTCCGATAATAACTGCAATAAGCTGAATTATTATTGCAAGAGAAATGTTGTGTTTTATTTTTACACTTCCCGAAACAGCACGTGCAAGTGATGAAGCCTTGCCGCCTGTGATAAGGTACGATCTTGAGCTTTCTTCAACAGTTCCCTGAGCCTCTTTAAGCACGTTGCCGAGTCCTGTGGGAAGCACCTTGATACTGCGATAGAACAGGTTATAAAGCTCTGCGATAAGGTCG
The DNA here is from genome assembly GCA_947369085.1 of uncultured Clostridia bacterium. GTDB lineage: Bacteria > Bacillota > Clostridia > Oscillospirales > Acutalibacteraceae > Ruminococcoides. Next base: position 37,755 of record CANBJR010000014.1, read on the forward strand.
TTTGTGATGTTGTAGTCGGTTGTTCTGACCAAAAAGCTTATTCCGTTTGTTTCAGCACGCTGAAGCTCTAATTTAAGCTCTGAATCGGCATGGTATCTCGTAACAAACATAGCTACAAGCCTGCCTGCACGTGAGAGGTATGTTACCTGTCTGCCCTTTGAAGTGTACTTTTCTTCATATTCAATTCTTGGAGTTTCAACGCTGTATTTTTCCATAAGCTTGCGTGAACCAACAAGGATTCTTTCACTGTTAATCCAGCCGACCAGTCCCATTTCGTCCTCGTAAAGAACACTTTCAACCTCGGGGAGAGTTTCATTTGTTTCCGCAACAACTGAGTCAAATGCGTTTGCAATCGGGTTTTGAGCCTCTTTTAAAATTGCGATTCCGCAGAGAAGTGACTCGTCAACGTTGTAGTCCTCATAGGTTTTGATTCCCTCAAGCTCGATTGATTCGGCAGGGAAAAGTTCGTTTGCATCAATCATAATTGCGGTGCTGTCGCAAAACTGCTTGATTGACGGATAACCTGAAAGCATTCCGCCGAATGAAAGAATCTTTTTACAAAGTTTTCTTACGGGGAAATTAACTGCAAGTAGCGTTGAAACAGGTATTGCAACTGCGGTCATAAGCGCAAAAGCGTTAATAGCATCAGCAAATGAAGCCTTAACAATGCCATAAATAAGGGTGATGATTACGGCTGTAATTGTTGTAATCGGTGCAAGTTTTGACGCTAAATCCTCACTGGGGTCGGGTGCATAGGAAATTTTTAGAAAATTAGAAGAAAACTTTGTTTTGTGCTGGTAAGCAATAATTGTTTTTTCCGATGCAGTTCCGCTGAGCATTTGGTTTGCAACCGATTCGTTGTTATAGATTTTAGCTGCGTATTTTTGACCTTTTGAAGATAAAAACTTGAAATTGTCCTTTACACGCAACACCATAAGAAGTTTTCCGAAGTTGTTTGCAAAGAAAGCAAGAAGTACAACCACGCAGTAGTAGTTAATGTTAAAGGCGTTCATATCACCTATACAGAAGAACGAAACTATCGTCTGAATAAGCACCGCAACACCTCCGACTGCAACGGCGGTATCGGAATTTCCCTTGCATTTTATCAGCGGAGTAAGACCGCTGAACATTGCAACACGATTAATAAACAGTGAAAATCCTACCAAAAGGAAGTTTAAAATTGCATATGCGGCTGGTGCAAAGGAAATTGCAGAGCAGATAGTCTGCGGAAAAAGCCTTGTAACAATTGTAAGAATAACCGACAGTGCGGCTATGATGCCTGAAATAAGACTGCGTACAAACAGCTTTTTTATGTTCAAATTAAGTTCGTAAAAAATACTTTTTTCGTCATCTTCACCTGTGTAGTCTTCAACAGGCTTTGCCTTTTCTTTCGGGGTGTCGTTGTCATCAGACTCGTCTTTTGAGAAAAAGCCGACTACTGCCGACAAAATTTTCTCCTGAGGTGAGCGTGTGTCCTCGTTTTCCTCAGGCTCGTCCTCATTCTTTACCTTAGGTTCGGGACGTATGACATGGGCAATTACCGACGGGCTTTTCGAGCGTATGTACTCCTCATATTCGTTTTCGACAACCTCGGAAAACCTACCAGCCTTAATGTTGAGAATTTCTCTCGGCTCGTCGGGACGATATACGGGAACTTTGGCAACAACCTTTTTAGGAGGTTTTGTACTGCTTTCGTTTTTTATTCCGAAAAGCTGTTCATACTTGCTTTGTTCGTCATTTTTTTGCTTTTCGGCATTCTCGCTCTCAAGCTCAATATCAATTGAATTTATGCTTTCAATGTGAGTTTCATCGTCTTTAAACTGGTCAACCTCGCCGAGCACCTCGCCCGAAAAACTTGTGTTTTCATCGTATTCGGGGGTAAGGGTTACAATTTTGTTTTCCTCGGCTTCGGCTTTTTCGGCAGCTTCCCGTGCCTTTTCTTCAGCTTCCTTTGCCTTTTGTTCTGCTTCTTTTGCCGCTTCTTCCGCTTTCTTTTCAGCCTCTGCAAGCGCTTCCTCGGGAGTTTTTACGTCCTCGCTTCTGCCGTCCATCATCATTGACGCCTGCATAGTTGCGGCTGTTTTTTCACCCACAATTGTATTTGCAGTATCAACTTCATCAAGGGGATTTTTGTTTTTCAGCCTTGGCTTTTTATCTGCATTACTGAAAATCTCGTCCATTTTAGGCTTTGCACGGTATTTTTGTGCAGTTCGTTCCATTTTTTCCTGGTCTGCAAGATAGTGGGTTTCTTCAAGTATGCTTTCTATTTCACGCTCTCTGAGCAAGTCCTGCTGTTTATCCTGTTCTGACAAGATTAACACTCCTTCCTTTTTCAGATGTAAAACCTTTGCTTACTGTCTGTTTGTAAATTTATCTGTTGTTCATTGCGCTGTACATAAGTATTCCTGCGGCAACTGATGCATTAAGCGAGTTGATTTTGCCCTTCATAGGCAGAGAAACAATTACATCGCACTTTTCTCTTACAAGTCGGGAAATTCCCTTGCCCTCGTTTCCGATAACAATAGCGCACGCCCCCGAAAAGTCACATTTTCTGTAATCGGTGCCGTCCATGTCTGCACCGTAAACCCATACGTCGCGCTCTTTAAGTTCGTCAAGCAGATTTGCTATGTTTGTTACCCTTGCAACACGCATATATTCAACTGCGCCTGCGGAAGCCTTGCCGACTGTGTAGCTTAAACTTGCACTTCGGCGTTTGGGAACAATTACACCGTGAACGCCTGCACATTCGGCGGTACGGATTATTGCGCCCAGGTTATGCGGGTCTTCAAGTTCGTCAAGCACAACGATAAACGGAGCTTCGCCTCGACTTTCAGCATATTCAAAAATTTCTTCGACAGACGAGTATTCCTTGACAGCGGCAAACGCAACAATTCCCTGATGATTTGTGTTGCCCGTAATATAGTCTAACTTTGTGCGGTCAACCTCTTTAATTGGAATTTGCTTTTGCTTTGCCTTGGCAAGTATCCCTACAACCGCACCGCTTTTTTCGCCTCTTGCTACGAGTAATTTATCAATCGGTCTGTTGCTTCTGACAGCCTCGCTAACGGGATTTCTGCCGGAAATAACATCGGATTTAACTTCATTGTTTTTTTCAGTCATTTTATACCTCAATGCATTTTATATCTAAATGTTAAATGTAAATTTTTTATTTTATAACACTGTGGTGTTATTATAACATAAATATTGTGCGAAGCACAATTACAAGAACGAAGTTCCAAATTGCCGTAGGCAATGTTATTTTATGTTTCAATGTTCTCTCAGCCGTCAAAATCTTTGATTTTGGTAACGGCGTGAGGTTATTATAACATAAAATTTAAAAATAATATATACTTATGCGAAAAATAATGTTTAAACGTAATACATAGTGTCAAGTACAATTGCGCCTGCGTCTATGTTTTTGGGGATTATTCCGTAAAGCGAGGTTACTCTGTCTTTAAAAATATACATTTTCGGCGGAAACGGAGTAAAGCTGAAATAAAAAGCGACTAACAGCATAAGCATAAAAAATGCGGGAAGAAAGATATTTTCGAGTTTTAGGTTTGAAAATATCAGTCTGTATGACAGAAACAGCGAAGTAGTTATGCAAAAAATTGCTGAGGTGAAGCTGATAAGAAAATCATTTTCCATACCAAGCAGTGCAAACATAAGATTTAAAATAATGTATGAAATTCCCAGGTAATAAAGCGCAATAACCTTTGCTGTCACAAATCGTTTGAACGGTAAACGAATACAAAGCAGTTCAATTATTCCCCATAAAGCGTAGGGCAGAATAAGCGTTTTTGCCGTTTCCCAAATGCTGTCATTTACCGAGCCGAACAGCACGCCGATAAGCTCTCGGTTTACAAGCAAGTAAAGATTTTGCATAAATACAGAAAGTATCAGAATAAAAAATATACCGCCTATTTCAAGCTTAAAAATTATTTTTTGCATAGCGCACCTCAATTTTGTTTATGATATACCGCACAATTGCAGTGCGAGGACGTGTGATAAAAATCGAAAAAAGAAATATACAAATTGTATATTTATTTTCTTTCAACAAAAATGTTGAAAACTATGTTGAAAGTGTTAATGAAACGTGTGAATGGCATTGAAATATACAAGAATTTTACAGTATCGTTGCTAAAAGATGTAAATTTGAGGTTTTCCACAATAAAAGTTTGTTAAATTATTATCAAACTTTATTTACGAATTGTATAAATGAGAAGTCAATTGGAATTTTTATAAAATTTTAAATCTTGTTTCTGAGTTTGTTTTACAGAATTTTGAAATGATGAATTTTTAAAATAATAAATGCTCTAACACAATCTTCTATACTTGGATTATTTACAGGCAAGAGTGATTATCAGTTCATTCCGAAGAAAATTCTCACGGTCAAAATGCTCATAATTGCCGCAGTTATGTCTGCAATTATTGCGGCAAACAGGGTATGACGGATTTTTTTGACCTTAATACATCCAAAGTACATTGCGATTGCGTAAAATGTTGTTTCACTTGACCCGGCAAGAACGGAGGCTACTCTGCCTGCAAAGCTGTCGGGACCGCAGTCTGAGTATAGTGAAGTAAGCAGGGCGGTTGAACCGCCGCCCGATATGGGGCGCAAAAGCGCCATAGGTACAATTTCTTTCGGAAAACCGAGGTAATCGGCGGCAGGTTCAATAAAATTGCAGATTGCGTCAATCGATCCGCTTGAGCGCAGTAAATCTATGGCGAACACAAGTCCTATGATTGTGGGCGCAATTGTGTACAAAATCTGTACTCCTTCTTTTGCACCTTTCAAAAAAATATCAAACACAGGCACTCTTTTTATCAGTCCGAAAACTACGACAATACAGGCGAAAGCAGGCATAACAAATTCCATATTTATCTCTCTTTTCTTTTTACGGAGTTGAGCGTGCACGCGCAAATCAGCGCGGCGGCAAGCGCACAGGCTGAGGAAATCCAAACTGGGACGATAATTTCAAACGGAGCGTTGCTTCCGTAGGCTTGGCGCAGAGATGCAAGCGTTGTGGGCAAAAGCTGGAGCGAGGCTGTGTTCATAACAACGAAAATAATCATTTCATTGCTTGCAGTATCGCCATGGTTATTGAGTGTGTGAAGTTGTTCCATTGCTTTAAGTCCGAACGGAGTTGCGGCGTTTCCCAGACCGAGCAGATTTGCGCTTATATTCATTGAAATGCTTTTAAAAGCGTCACTGTTTTTGTCAAGGCTCGGAAACAACGGACGCAGCAACGGTGAAAATACTCTTGCAAATATGGACGTAAGACCGCTTTCGACGGCAATCTTCATAATTCCCGTCCAAATACATATTATGCCAGCCATTGTCATAATTAACTGTATTGATGAGGCACCGCTGTCGACAAGTGCTTTCGACAGGTTTTCCGTATTTCCGAACAAAACCGAGCATAAAATACTTACTATTACAAGCCCGCTCCATACGTAATTAAGCATAAAATCTCCTTTTTTGACATATTGTGACATTTTATATCAACAATTACAAAGTTTACAAAATTGTTTACAATAAAATCGACGGGATTAATTGACAAATTGGGTAATAAATGGTAAAATATATACAAATAATAGTTGAATGGGATGGGAGATATGATTTACACTAATTTTAGAGAAATTGACAAAGCAGGTCGAATAGTAATATCAAAGGATATAAGAAAACATCTTAACATAAACGCAGGCGACATTCTTCATATTGAAGCAGACGACAACTGTATCTTCATCAGAAAAGCGGAAAACAAGTGTGTGTTCTGCAACTCTCTTGAAAATCTTAAAGAATTTCAGGGTAAACATATTTGTGCCTCTTGCCTTGAAAAACTTAAGAACTGAATTGCTATACTATATATAGTATTAAATGACTGCAATTATGTATATTTTTGGAGTTGCAGTTTAAAACAGGGGTGACAATTCGGGTGAGAATTTTTCTTGCGCCTATCAGCAATGTAAGTTTGGATTATGCGCAATTGCTTGATAATCGGAGAAGGGAAAAGGTTAAGCGATACAGGCTTGATGATGATAAAAAACGCTGTGTTCTCGGCGGACTTTTGATAAGGCATTTTCTCGGAGATGTTGAAATTTTAATAAACGAGTACGGAAAGCCGTTTTTGAAGGACGGACGTTTTTTTAATATTTCTCACAGCGGAGATTACGTGCTTTTTGCGCTTTCCGAAAGTGAGGTCGGCTGTGATATTGAACAGCTTCGCTATGTAAATGCACTGAGAACAGGACGTGCTGTTTTTACCGATGAAGAGATGAATTTGATTTTGTCGGACAAGGACAGATTGGGCGCATTTTATAATTTATGGACAAAAAAAGAAAGCCTGCTCAAATGTATTGGCGAGGGCTTTCACAGAAGTGCAAAGTCGGTTGACGTTTGCTCTGATATTGTTGAAGAAAAAGGCAAAAGCTGTTTTATGAAAATATGGAATTTTGCAGATTACACGGTTTCCGTTTGCTCCGAAAAAAATGATTTCCCCGGTTTTATTGAGTTTGTCACCGTAGAGGAGCTTATATGAAAAATATAGTAAGAATAATTGACGGGATAATTTTTTCATTATCCGCCTGCTGCTTTATGTTGGCTATGTATGCAGGAAATATTTTTTATGAAAATAACGCAGAGCATAAAGGAGAGTTTCCGTATTTTATGTTTTTCTGCGTTTTAATTATTGCGGCAATAGCAGTAAATATAATTCCGTCACCGTTCAATTTTAAAATTAAGCCAACCAGACTCAGGATGCTTGCCGACGGTTCGGATTTATTGATTGCGTTTCTTGTTTCGTATATAATCTCCATTGCTTTTCATATTTATTTAGTATTTACGGGAATTTTATCTTCGGGTTTAGGAATAGGCTTTTACGTAGCAAGCATATTTGTTGCATTAATTATATTAGCTTTTACATTCATTAATGCAGTTGTAAGAATTTGTGCAGGCTCTTCTCAGCTCAGCGTAGGAAGAAAAGCGGCAGTTGTGCTTATAGGCGGAATACCGATTGTAAACTTATTTGTATTGATTCCTGCGATAAAATGTGCAAAAGCTGAGGTTAAGTTTGAGAGTGAGAAGATAAGCCTTGATTTAAGCCGCAAAAAAGATGAGGTCTGCAAAACAAAATATCCGATTCTTTTCGTTCACGGTGTGTTTTTTCGTGATTTTAAATATTTTAACTACTGGGGCAGAATCACTGATGAGCTACAGAAAAACGGCGCACAGATTTATTTTGGCAATCATCAGTCGTCGTTGTCCGTGAGCGACAGTGCAAAGGAGCTTACACAAAGGATAAAGCAGATTACAGCTGAAATCGGCTGTGAAAAGGTGAATATAATTGCACATTCCAAGGGCGGACTTGATTGCAGAAGTGCAATAAGCAACCTCGGAGCAGACAAATTTGTTGCGTCACTTACCACAATTAACACACCTCACCGCGGTTGTGAATTTGCAGATTATTTGCTCGGCGTTGTGCCGAAATCTATGCAGGATAAAATAGCAAATACATACAACTGTGCAATGAGAAAGTTTGGTGACAAAAATCCCGACTTTATTGCAGCCGTAACTGACCTTACGCACAAAAGCTGTGAAAAGTTTAATGAAACTGTGCCAAACGTTGACGGAGTGTTTTACCAGAGCGTAGGTTCAAAGCTTAACAAAGCGTCAAACGGTCAGTTTCCGCTGAATTTTTCTTATCACCTTGTAAAATATTTTAATGGTGCAAACGACGGACTGGTGGCTGAAAGCTCCTTTAAGTGGGGAAGTAAGTATACATTTGTTACCACAAATGGCAAAAGAGGAATTTCGCACGGCGATATGATTGACCTTAACCGAGAAAATATTGACGGATTTGATGTGCGTGAATTTTATGTGCAGCTTGTCAGCAATTTAAAATCAATGGGATTATAAATATAAACAGAAAAAAGGTCGGGCGCCAAACGGCGAACCCGACCTTAATTTGCGTTTTTTAATTATGAGTTAGCTTCAATGTAAGAAACAAGAGCGCCTACAGTCTTGATGTTTTCAATTTCCTCATCGGGAACTTCAACTTCAAACTCATCCTCAATTGACATAAGTAAATCTACAACGTCAAGTGAGTCAGCACCGAGATCCTCCTGCAAATCTGTTTCTGCAGTAATCTTTTCCTCTTCAACGTCAAACTGCTCGGCAAGGATTGCCTTAACTTTGTCTAATACCATTAGTAATTCCTCCCATTAAAAATTATTACGTGCTTTTGTTTCTAATTATGGACAAAAGCACATATTTTATGCTACAATGGTGTGAAAGCAAATTTTGGTTTGCTCTACATTCAATAATATTATTGATAAATGGTCGCTTTGTCAATATCTATTTTAAAATTTATAAAAAAATTCTTAAATTTGCATAAATAATCCATATTGTTGTGAAATTTGCATAGGCAAAAATATGAAATTCGGAGGAAAAGTTATGAGTATTAAAAAATTCGCAGTAATCGGTCATCCAATAGGGCATACAATGTCACCGTTTATTCATAACAGGCTTTTTGGGCTTTCGGGAATTGAAGCGGAGTATATAAAACTTGATATTGCTCCCGAAAACCTCGCTGACGAGTACAATAAAACATTGTCAAAGCTTGACGGTTACAACATTACAATTCCTCACAAACAAAATATTATTCAGCTTATTGATGAAATAGACGATAAAGCAAAAATGTACGGAAGTGTTAATACCGTTGCAAACTCTGACGGTATTGCCAAGGGCTACACAACCGACCCCGACGGCTTTTTAAAGGCACTTGACGCAGCAGGAATTATCCTTGACGGACGTGTTGTAATTCTCGGCTGCGGCGGTGTTGCACGTACAATGGCTTATGAGGTTGTGCTTAAGGGGCGTCCGCTTCTTTTTGCAGTAAGAAAAGATGATGTGAATATAGCAAAGTTGCTTTGCAGTGAAATTGAGAACACCGTAAAAGGTGCTAAGGTAGGCTTTTGCCTTATTGACGAGCTTTCGGGTGATATAGATGTACTTGTAAACGCAACTCCGATAGGAATGTTCCCGAAACTTGACGCTCAACCTGTAAGTGATTCGGTTATAAACAAATGTGCAAGTGTGTTTGACGCAGTTTACAATCCGCTTGAAACCGTGCTTATCAAAAAAGCACTTGCCAACGGCTCAAAGGCAGTCGGCGGAATGTCTATGCTTGTATGGCAGGCGGTAGTTTCTCACGAAAAATGGGACGGCTCGGTTTATGATAAGGATGAAATCGCAAAGCTCTGCATTGATTCGGCAGAGGCGCTTAAAAACAGATAAGAATTGCAGGGAAAATAAATGGATAATATAGTATTGTGCGGTTTTATGGGCTGCGGCAAATCGACCGTCGGCAGAAATATTGCACGCAAAACAGGCAAAAAATTTCTTGATATGGATTTGTACATCGAGCAAAAGACAGGAATGACCGTATCGGAAATTTTTGAAAAATACGGAGAAAGCGGATTTCGTGATATGGAGCATGAGGCTTGCGTTGAACTTTCAAAGATGAAAGATTTGATAATAGCCTCCGGCGGCGGTGCATTTACGTTTGAAAGAAACGTTGAAGTGTTTAAGGGAAAAGACACAATCGTTTTGCTTGATGTGCCGCTGGGTGTGATTAAGTACAGGCTTCGCAATGACAAAACAAGACCTCTTTTGCAAAGAAGCGACAAGGATAAAGCAATGCAGGAACTGTACGAAAAGCGGCTTCCGCTTTACAAAAGTGCCGCAGATGTTGTGGTTTCGGGCAAAAATACCCCGATTAAAACTGCATTTTCGGTGATTGAAGCCGTAAGCGAATATAAAAAATAAAAAACTATTGATTATAACGCTTTAAAGTGGTAAAATATACTCATTGTGAAAAAATATGAAAGGAATAAATATATATGATTATAGTTTTAAAGCCGTCAACATCTGACGAACAGCTTATGAAATTCACGAATATGCTCAAGGACTCTTACGGAGTTAAGGTAAATAAGTGGGATGGTGTTCAGTCCACCGTTCTCGGACTTATCGGCGACACCACCAAGGTTGATATTGAGTACATTGACGCACAGGACATTGTTGAAAATGTAAAACGTGTTCAGGAACCATACAAAAAAGCAAACAGAAAATTTCACCCTGACAATACCGCTATCAAAATCAACGATAACGTGATAATCGGCGACGGAAGTCTGCATATTATGGCAGGTCCCTGCTCAGTTGAAAGTGAACAGCAGATTGTTCAGATTGCAAAGGATGTAAAGGCTTCTGGTGCAACACTCCTAAGGGGCGGCGCTTTTAAGCCGCGCACATCACCATATGCTTTTCAGGGATTAAAAGCAGAGGGACTCGACCTGCTTAAAACAGCAAGAAAAGAAACGGGACTTCCTATTGTTACCGAAATTATGCGTGCGTCTCATATTGATATGTTTGAAAATGTTGACATTATTCAGGTCGGCGCAAGAAATATGCAGAACTTTGAACTTTTAAAGGAGCTTGGAAAAATTGACAAGCCGATTCTTTTAAAACGCGGTCTTTCGGCTACAATTGAAGAGTGGCTTATGAGCGCCGAATATATTATGGCGGGCGGCAACGACAAGGTAATCCTCTGTGAAAGAGGTATCCGCACATATGAAACATTTACAAGAAACACGCTTGATATTTCTGCAATTCCGATAATAAAGCGCCTTTCACACTTGCCCGTTGTAGTTGACCCGAGCCACGCCTCAGGAAAATCATGGCTTGTTGAGCCGCTTGCGATGGCGGCAGTTGCCGCAGGTGCAGACGGTCTTATTATCGAGGTTCACAACGACCCGCCGCACGCTCTTTCAGACGGTGCGCAGTCGCTCACACCCGAACAGTTTGACGGAGTTGCAAAGAAGGTCTTTGCGCTTAAAAATGCGCTTGACAGCAAAGTTTAATTTTCATTGGAGGAATCCCTGATGAACATAGCCGTAATCGGACTCGGAATAATCGGAGGAAGCTTTTGCAAGGCTATCAAAAAGTATACAGACCACTATGTAATCGGAATTAACCGCACACCCGAAACTGTACAAAAGGCGCTGGATGTCGGCACTATTGATGAAATCGGTTCGCCCGAAACCCTCGGAAAAGCTGACCTTGTTATCCTTGCTATGTATCCGCAGGCTGACATTGATTATATCAAAAAAAACGGATGTTACATAAAAAAAGGTGCAGTTGTTACAGATGCTTCCGGTATAAAAAGTGCAATCTGCCCACAGCTTAAGGAGCTTGCACAAAAATATGAATTTGTTTTTGTGGGAAGTCACCCAATGGCAGGCAAGGAAAAAAACGGCTTTGACGTTTCTGATTCCGAGCTTTACAAAGGCGCAAGTTTTATCATAACCCCGTGCGGTGCTGAGCAAAAGTATGTTGATATGTTGTCCGATTTTGCAAAGTCAATCGGATTCGGAATGATTAAAATTACAACTCCCGAAGAGCACGACCGCATGATAGCGTTTACTTCACAGCTTCCGCATGTGCTTGCGTGCGCATATGTGCTTAGTCCCTGTTGCCCAAATCACAAGGGATTTTCGGCAGGCAGTTACCGTGACGTGTCACGTGTCGCTAATATTAATTCAAAGCTTTGGAGCGAGCTTTTCCTTGAAAACAAAGAGCCGCTTGTCAAAGAGCTTGACATTCTTGTTGAAAACATTACTAAAATTTCCGATGCAATAAAGTCGGAAAATACAGAAGAGCTTGCAGATTTGCTTGAACAAGGGCATAAGGTAAAGGAATCACTCGGAGAATAATATAAATCATATATTGTTCAAAACGGCTTAGCTTTTAAAAAGCGTAAAGGAGAAATTCGATGAGAACAGTTCATGTTGAAACAGGAAAACCCTATGATATTTTCATTGAAAGAGGAATAATTGATAAGTGCGGCGAGTACGTAGGAAAGCTTTCAACCGCCGAAAAAGTTACCGTAATTACAGATACCAACATTGCTCCGCATTATCAGTGGAGGGTGCTTAATTCGCTTGAAAAATCAGGTTTTGAGGTAAAAACTCATATTTTCAGAGCAGGCGAGGAGTCAAAAAACCTAAATACAATCGCTGAAATGTACAATACTCTCGTAAATTTCAGAATGACAAGAAAGGATATAATCCTTGCCCTCGGCGGCGGTGTTACAGGCGATATGGCAGGTTTTGCGGCGGCTACATATCTTAGGGGAATTGACTTTATTCAGCTTCCCACCTCGTTGCTTGCACAGGTGGATTCGTCAGTCGGCGGGAAAACAGGCGTAGATTTGACTCAGGGCAAAAACCTTGTCGGTGCGTTTCATCAGCCCATAGCCGTTCTTATTGACCCCGATACACTTGATACCTTGCCCGACGCTTATGTGTGCGACGGTATGGCTGAGGTAATCAAGTACGGCTGTATTAAAGACGCTGATTTTTTTGAAAATCTTGCTTCTCAAAATGCGCTCGGCCATATAGAAGATGTAATTGAAACGTGCGTTTCAATCAAACGTGACGTTGTAAGTCGTGACGAACGTGAAGCAGACGAAAGAATGCTTCTTAATTTCGGACATACTCTCGGTCACGCAATTGAAAAGATTTATGATTTCAAGGGTATTTCACACGGAATGGCTGTTGCAATCGGTATGGTGCTCATTGCAAAGGCAGGCGAAAAAGAGGGATTAACCGAGTTGGGAACAGCAGGAAGAATTGCAGATCTCTGCCTAAAATACGGCTTGCCCACAGCAGACAATGCAAGCTTTGAAGAAATGGCACAGGCTGCCGCAGGCGACAAAAAAACCTCGGGCAGTTCAATAAACCTTGTACTGCTCAATAAAATCGGCGACAGCTTTACAAAGAAAATCAAGCTCGACGAGCTTTTAGGATTTATCAGAACATAATTTTTTGCAGGATACGGCTTGCCGTGTTCTCAAGACTACTTTTGAGGAAAACTATGTCAATTGTAAAATATTTACCTTTTGCACCCGACGGTGCCGTTACTGCGCCGCCGTCAAAAAGCGACGTTCACCGAGCAATAATCTGTGCGGCTCTTTCAAAGGGAGTCAGCACTATTTCCCCTGTTGCACTGTCAAATGACATCAAGGCGACAATCGGCTGTATTGAAGCGCTCGGCGCAAAAACTCATATAGAAAATAATACTCTGACTGTTGACGGAACAGAGCTTTTTTCAAACAAAGATGCAACTCTCGATTGTGGCGAAAGCGGCAGTACACTGCGTTTTTTCATACCTGTAGCGGCTGTAGGCGGAGTGAACGCAGATTTTATCGGCAGCGGCAGACTTCCGCAGCGCCCCATTGGTATTTTTACTGATTTATTGCCGAAATTCGGAGTTGATTGCGAAACAGAGGGCGGACTCCCTCTTAAAATAAGCGGCACTCTCCAAAGCGGAACCTATAAAATCCCAGGAAATGTCAGTTCGCAGTTTATTACAGGATTGCTTTTTGCGCTTCCTCTGCTTAATGATGACAGCGATATTGTGCTTACTTCCCCGATTGAAAGCGTCGGTTATATTAATATGACAATCTACACTATGTCAAAATTCGGCGTTGAGGTTGAAAAAACCGACTTCGGGTGGCATATAAAAGGAAATCAAAGCTACAAGCCGTGTAATTACACCACAGACGGTGACTGGTCGCAGGCGGCTTTCTTTATGGTCAGCGGTGCAATAAACGGAAGCGTTACGGTAAACGGAGTAAACCGTGATTCTGCACAGGGCGACAGGAAAATAGCGGAGCTTATATCTCAATTCGGTGCGGAAGTTTTTCAGACTGACACAAGCGTTACCGTTAAAAGCAGAAAAATGTATGCAATTACAATTGACGCTTCGCAGATTCCCGACCTTGTACCTGTTCTTGCGGTTTGTGCCTCATTTGCCGAGGGGACAACAAAAATTATCAACGCACAGCGACTTCGCATAAAGGAAAGCGACAGGCTTAAATCAACGACAAATCTTATAAACAGCTTCGGTGGAAATGTCAAGGAGCTTTCCAACGGACTTGAAGTTACGGGAGTAAAACAGATTTCGGGCGGCTGTGCAGACGGCTGTAATGACCACAGAATCGTTATGTCGGCAGCAGTATGCGCGGCAGGACTTGACGGCGAAATTGAATGCAGTGACGCTTTAAGTATTAACAAAAGCTACCCTGAATTTTTTAATGATTATAACAGCATAGGAGGAAGGGCAAATGTCCTCGACTTACGGTGATAAAATAAAAATATCGGTGTTCGGCGAAAGTCACGGCAACGGAATCGGTGTTGTAATTGACGGGCTTCCTGCCGGAGTAAAAATAGATATGGACAAAGTGCTTGTTCAGATGTCACGCCGTGCGCCCGGAAAGGACAGTACTGCAACTCCACGTAAAGAGAGCGATTTTCCTAAGGTGCTTTCGGGTATGCTCGGTGATACTCTGACGGGTGCGCCGCTTTGCGCAGTTATTGAAAACACAAATACACGCAGCGGAGATTACGGCAATCTGCTTGATTGTCCCCGCCCCGGTCACAGTGACTATGCGGCATATGTAAAATACAACGGTGCAAACGATATACGGGGCGGCGGCCATTTTTCGGGCAGACTTACGGCTCCGATAGTGTTTGCAGGCTCAATTTGCAGGCAAATTCTTGCGCAAAAAGGAATAAAAATTGCGGCGCATATAAATAGTATAGGAAATGTATCTGATGAACCGTTCAACCCAATCAGCATTGATGATGCTATGATTGACAGGCTTAATGCGTCAAGTTTTGCACTCATTGATAATTCGGCAGAAGAAAAGATGCGTGCAGAGGTTAACGATGCAAGAATGGACCTTGACAGTATAGGCGGTACAATTGAATGTGCCGTAACAGGAATTGAAGCAGGAATCGGCGAACCTATGTTTGACGGTGTTGAGGGTGTAATTGCTAAGGCAGTTTTCGGTGTTCCTGCAATAAAGGGTATCGAATTTGGCAAAGGCTTTGAACTTTCCCAAATGAGGGGTTCTCAGTCAAATGATGCGTTCAGATATAGGGACGGAAAGGTAGCTACCGAAACTAATAACTGCGGAGGAATTCTCGGAGGAATTACAAACGGTATGCCGATAATTTTCAGAGCGGCTGTAAAACCGACCCCCTCAATAGCTCAAAAGCAAAAAACGGTTAATTTGCAGAAAAAAGAGAATTCGGAGCTCGAGGTTCACGGCAGACACGACCCGTGCATAGTGCCTCGTGCCGTTCCTGTAATTGAAGCCGTAACGGCGATTGCTATAGCCAATTTAATGTAAAGGAAAGTTTACAGATGAAGGATTTAGGTGAAATCAGAACTGAAATTGATAAAATTGACAGCGAGCTTATAGAGCTTTTCAAAAAAAGAATGGACTGTGCCAAAGCGGTCGGTCTATATAAAAAAGCAAACAACATTCCCGTCCTAAATCAAAACAGGGAGAATGAAATCCTTGATAATGTTGAGGCAAATGGTGGCGAGTACGGCTCACATGCAAGACTTTTGTTTTCTAATATAATGGAACTTTCAAGAGCGCTTCAGCACAACATAGTCGGCAGTGGGAAGAAACTGCGTGCTGATATTTTAACAGCGTCATCAAAAATGCAGACTGAAAACGTCAAGGTAGGCTATCAGGGCATAAAGGGAGCGAACGGTCACGAAGCTACTCTCAAGCTGTTTCCGAACAGCAATGCCGTAAACTATAAAACCTTTGCCGATGTATTTGACGCAGTTGACAGGGAAGAGATTGCTTACGGAGTGTTACCCGTAGAAAATTCAACTGCCGGATCAGTTTCGGCGGTTTATGACCTGATTTTAAAACATCGCTTTTATATAGTAAAAGCACTTGATTTGCCAATCGACTATTGCCTTGCAGGCCTTAAACAGTCGAAATTTTCCGATATTGAGAAGGTATGGTCACATCCACAGTCACTTTCACAGTGCGCAAATTATATTGCAAAGCACAATTTTGATTCAACTCCGTTTGCAAACACAGCCGTTGCGGCAAGAGATGTTGCAAATGAAAAAAGGTTAAACGTAGCGGCAATTTGTTCTTACAAAGCTGCAGAGGAATACGGATTAAAAATTCTTGATAACCATTTGCAGGACGATAAGGGAAATACAACACGCTTTATTGTTATTTCAAAAACACTCTGTATTCCGGAAAACGCTAATAAAATCAGCCTTTGTTTCTCGCTTCCTCACGTTACCGGTTCGCTCTACGGGCTTTTGTGCAGGTTTAATTCACTCGGCCTTAATCTTACCAAGATTGAATCACGCCCAAGAAAAGGCAAGGACTTTGAATATCTGTTTTATCTTGATTTTTCGGGGAGCGTGCATAGCAATAATGTAATTGAACTTATGAGTCAGTTAAGTGAAGAAATGCCTGAATTCAGTTTTCTCGGCAACTACTGTGAACTTTAATTGAATATGGATACAAAGGACACGGCTGCGTGTCCTTTGATTTTGGTGTATAAAAATATTTCAAGATAGTGGATAGAATATGTAACATAAGTAAAATCGAAGAAAAAAGCCAAAAAAGGAAGAAAAAGGGGTTGCAAAAGGAAGAGAAGTTTGA
>CANBJR010000015.1 GCA_947369085.1 uncultured Clostridia bacterium
CAATTTCTCTGAACTTTGCAAAATCAATGATTCTCGGATAAGCAGACGCACCTGCTACGATAAGCTTTGGCTTGCATTCCTTGGCAATTTCAAGTACCTTATCATAATCAATTCTATGTGTAACGGGGTCTACGCCGTAAGCAACAAAGTTAAAATATTTACCTGAAATGTTTACAGGCGAGCCGTGAGTAAGGTGACCGCCCTCATTAAGGTTCATTCCCATTACTGTGTCACCGGGCTGGAGCATTGCAAAATAAACGGCTGTGTTAGCCTGTGCTCCCGAGTGGGGCTGTACATTTGCATGTTCTGCACCAAAAAGCTCGCAGGCACGCTTGCGCGCAATTTCTTCAACAACGTCTACGCACTCGCAGCCGCCGTAGTAACGCTTACCCGGATAACCCTCGGCATATTTATTGGTAAGGTGGCTTCCCATAGCCGCCATAACGGCAGGAGAAACAAGGTTTTCGCTTGCAATAAGCTCAAGATTTCTGCGCTGTCTTTTAAGCTCATCGGTCATAGCCTGACCCACCTCGGGATCATAGCCGTTGAGATACTCAAGAGATGCGATGTTTGTTAATTCACTCATTTTAAATTCCCCTTATCTGAAATTCTTTATTAATTTATAGATTGGCTGATAACGCCTTATCTTTTAATATATATAAATCATTTAGCACTGAAATTCTTCCTGCTTCATTACGAAGAGCCGCTGCTTCCTTGATCCCTTTAAAATAGCCTGCAACAAGCTTTCGTGCCTGCAAAAGCGCCATATGCTCACCTTTGTATTCAACCATTTTTTCAATATGGCCGACCATAACGTCAAGCTTTTCTTCAAGTGACGGATAGTATAGCGGTTCTTCGGGATGTTCAAGGTAAGAATTAATCTGTGAAAAAATCCATGGATTGCCGAGCGTTGCCCGACCGACCATAATCAACTCACAGCCTGTTTTTTCAATAACAGACTTTGCTTTTTCTGCACTATCGATATCACCGTTGGCAATCACGGGAATATTTACAGCATCCTTCACCGCTTTTATTATTTCATAATCAACGGGCGGCTTGTAATACTGCATTCTTGTCCTGCCGTGAACGGTAATTGCGCTTGCGCCTGATTGTTCACAGATTTTTGCAATTTCAACGGCGTTTGCGTTTTCATCGTCCCAGCCCTTACGGATTTTCACGGTTACGGGAACGTCTGAAACGCTGACAACCCTGCTGACAATTTTTCCGCAAAGCTCGGGATTTCTCATTAATGCACTGCCGCTGCCGTTTGAACTGATTTTCGGAGCAGGACACCCCATATTTATGTCAATCAAGTCAGGCTTGTTCTGCATTGCACGCACAGCCGCTTCAGCCATACAGTCGGGATCATCACCGAAAATCTGAATACCGCAGGGACGTTCATAATCGGAAATATCCATCAACTGCTCGCTTTTTTTGCTTTTAAAGGAAAGCGCCTTTGAGCTTACCATCTCGCTTACACAAAGCCCTGCGCCAAACTTCATACAAAGCTCTCTGTATGCCCTGTCGCTCACTCCCGCCATAGGCGCCAGAACTGCACGGGATTTTAAAACAA
Source organism: uncultured Clostridia bacterium (assembly GCA_947369085.1). Taxonomy (GTDB): domain Bacteria; phylum Bacillota; class Clostridia; order Oscillospirales; family Acutalibacteraceae; genus Ruminococcoides. The sequence continues at coordinate 1,574 of CANBJR010000015.1, forward strand.
CCGAGCCTATTTTGTAACAATCACCCATATTTATCTTCTCAAAGCTTTTCTGCCGCTGACCTTTGTGCTGATAAGCACAACAGCCGCAACAATTACTCCCACTCCGACGCACACCCAAGAAATAATTCCCGCAGTGTAGTTGGTGGAATACTGCTTTTTACTTACTGTTTTAGAAACAGTCGGCGCTTGAATATAGGAAGTGGTGTCTTCTTGTTCAGGCTCAACATACTGCGCCTGTGTGGGCACCTCGGTTTCAGGCTCAAAAGGTTCTGTTTCGGGCGAAACATACTCGGTTGTTTCCTCAGCATACGGCGGCTCTGTTTCAGGAACATACTCGGTGGTTTCTTCAGCATACGTTGGCTCGGTTGCAACAGGCTCGGTATATACGGGTTCGGTTTCAACAGGCTCAACAGTTGAAATATCATCGTCAATTCCGTCGCCGTCATAATCTACGGCGAACACCGAAAATCCGCTGAAAAACACTGCTATTATTAATATAGAAAGGCAAACTGCTTTTTTAAGATAACTGTTTGATTTCATTCTAATACCCCATTTATTGTTTGTTGGCGTATATATTTTAATTATAACAAACACAACTGCTTTATGCAAGTGTTTTATTTTATAGCGCAGGAAGTCCTATATTATTTAGCTTATTGCTCTAATCTTAAAATAATATTATATACAAATGTATATAATTATCTAAAAGATATTGATTTTTTTGTAGATATAGTGTAAAATATTATTTACAATAAATAGTTTTTATTGCAAATCCCCAAACAGGAGGCCGATAATATGGCTCAGATGTACAAAATAAGAACGAAAAACAAAAACGTTTTCCTGCGTGTAGCAAAGGGTCACTTTGCAACTTCACACAGCCACACTAATTACTTTATAGATGTTACCACGCAAAAGACAAGACTATCCGAAGCAAAGGCAGTAGCAAAGGAGCTTGTTTCTTCCTACAGAACCACAACAATTGTTGATACAATCCTCTGCGTTGACGGAACAGAGGTAATCGGTGCCTGCGTTGCCGATGAGCTGACAAAAGAGGACTTTGTAAATATGAACGCACACCAGACAATTTACGTTGTTTCGCCTGAATATCTTGCAGGCGGTCAGCTTATGTTCCGTGACAATCTCACTCCGATGATTGCTGGCAAGCACGTTTTGGTTCTTGCCGCTTCGGTTACAACAGGCAAAACTGCTCAGGCGGCTATTGACGCAATTAAATATTACGGTGGATTGGTTGTCGGTGTTTCAGCAATTTTTGCAACTGTTCACACGTGTGAAGGTTATCCCGTTTCATCAATTTTCGACCCGAATGACCTTGGTGATTATGAAAGCTACAATTCCCACCACTGTCCGCTATGCGAAAAAGGTGAAAAGATTGAAGCGCTTGTCAACAGCTACGGTTACTCAAAACTTTGATTCTTAAACAATAGGCAAAATACACTGCCTCGAAAGATGATTTCGGGGCAGTTTTTTCTTATTGTAAGTACGTTCTCTCAATATTTATGTCAACTTCACAATCAAACACCAAATTTATGATTTTATAAACCGATAAAACAAGAACTGCTTTATTTTTTAACATTTTTAACTTCGATTTATGACAAACGATTAAACAGACGAAAATCAAAAATTTAAAGAGGCGTAAGTTTATGGATACAGATACCAAAAAACAAGAAATCAAACTTCACGGTACTTTTGACCTTCCCTTGGAATTTTACGATTGCAACAACCGTGTATATAAAGATTTATACATTCATTGGCACAAACAAATGGAAATAATTTATGTTATTACCGGAAAAATAATTCTCCGCTTGGATAACAATCTTGTGGAAGCCTCCTCAGGCGATTTTATTTTTATTGCACCGGAAGCAGTCCACTATATTAAAAGCGGCGAAGAATTGCTGGAATTTAAATCACTGGTATTTGACCTGAGAATTCTTAACGGTTCTACAGATGATTTTTGCCAAAATAAAGTTGCACAACCGCTAATTTCACATCAAATGAAGATTTCAGATAAAATCGTTTGCAATGACAAAAACTATGAAGAAATTAAAAAATGTTTTTTCAAACTTAACGAATGCTGGAGAAACAGAGAAAATTTTTATCAGCTTGAAGCAAAATATCTGATGTTTCGTTTTTTTCATCAAATATTAACCGGAGGGCACTACAGCCAAATCAGTCTTGAAAGCAACAAATTAACAGCAGCAGTCAAGTCAGCCATTACTTATATTCAGACTAATTTTAGCAGTGAACTTACGACAGGTTCCATTTCAAAATATGTTCATTATAACGAGTATTATTTTATGCGCATATTTAAAAAGTACACCGGCAGAACAATTGTTGAATACATCACGGAATACAGGCTTGAAAAAGCAAAGGAACTTTTGCAAAAAGACAAGCTTTCTATTGAAGAAATAGCATATCAGGTCGGTTTTTCAACAACAAGTTATTTCTCCAGCAAGTTTCGAGAAATGTTTCATGTAACGCCGAGTGAATTTCGCAAAGAAATGCAGGGCAACACAGAAAAATAAAATATTCAATTAAAGGGGCTGTATTTATCATTTTACAGCTCCTATATTTTTTAAAAATCAGGATTTCAACAAGTTAAGTCAGTATATTTATAAACATTTTATTGCTAATATGTTATAATTATTTTGTTAAAATCAGACAACAAAATGTCTGCAAAGCAAAATCAAAAAAGAAAAATCTTTAAAGGAGGTTTTCTGTATGAAAAGAAGAATATCAAAAGTTTTAAGCCTGATTTTAGCATCAGTACTGCTGCTTACCGGCATTTCTATCACAGGCGTCAGCGCATCTTCCGAGGGCATATTGTACGGAGATGCTGATAACAGCGGTAATGTATCAGTTACGGATGTTACATGCATTCAAAAATATCTTGCGAAGCAAATAACTGAAGACGATATTAATTTAGCCGCAGCGGGAGTTCTCGGCAACAGCGAAGTACAAATTGCCGACGCAACTTGTATTCAAAAATACCTTGCCGAAATGATTAATAAATTCCCGATAGAAGAAGAGTCAGACACGGTACAAGTTATATTTAATGTGACGATACCGGAAGTTATACCTGAAGGTGCCAATGTCAGCATAGGAACAAATTTCAATGATTGGAATCCTGCCGACACAGAATGGTTCATGACAAAAATTGACGACCTTCATTACCAATTAATAATGGATATTGACGCACAGTATATCGGAAAAGTTGTTCAATACAAATACACCGTTCAGGTTGACGGTCAGGATAATATGTGGTCGCAGGTTGAGGGTGGTCCTACCGGCGGTGAAATCAGCAACAGAACCTTTACCCTTGAGGCGGAAGGAAACATAGTCAACGATACTGTATCAATGTTTAAAAACCAAACAGGAATGAATTCTGTAACCGGCGGAACACTCGAAACATTTAAACTTGATATGCCGCAGTATTCTGACGGCAGAACAAGAAATATCCGTGTTTGGTTACCTGATGGTTACGATCCGGAAAACACAGAAAAGAAATATCCCGTTTTCTATATGCATGACGGACAAAATATATTTGACTCCTACACATCATTTTCAGGTGAGTGGCAAGTTGATGAAGCTATTACCGATATGATAAGCCAGGGTTATGAGGGTGCTATTGTTGTAGGTATAGATAATTCAAGTGATAGAATCAATGAATATACTCCTGATTGGCCTGATGTTGATTCCACAACTGCAGATGATCCTTCGGGCTACAAATATGCAGCATTTATTGTTGAAACCTTAAAGCCATATATTGACACTCATTATAATGTACGCACGGACAAAGAAAGCACCGGTATAGGCGGCAGCTCTATGGGAGGTCTTATTTCCTATTATATCGGACTTGAATATCCGGACGTATTTGGTCAAGTGCTTGCATTCTCTCCGTCTTTTTGGTTATTCAGCGAGAATACAATCAGCACAGTGATTTCCTCCAAAGATTTCAGTGATACTGCAAACTTACCAAAGACATTCCTCTATGTTGGCGGAGAAGCAAGCATTGCCCCATACATCGGATTTGTCAAGGATGCTATGATTGAAGCAGGATATCCGGAAGAAAAAATTAACACTCTTGTTGATCCTACCCAAGGTCACAACGAGAGCGCATGGTCAAAATATTTTCCGCAGGCATATCAATGGCTGGTTGGATTTGAGGCACAGCCGCCTGAAGAAAAAGATTTCTACCGTATTTATCTTGATACCAGCTACTCCAAATGGGAAACTCCCTATGTTGCTATGTGGATTGGCGAAACGAATATCGTTCCTATGACTCCGGTAGAAGGAAAAGAATATTTGTTCTATTATGATCTGCCGAAAGAACAGACAGAATTTCTGTTCAGGGCAAACGATGACCTTACTCAATGGGGCGAGGCAGCGTCTGTGAATGTTAATTTCCGTCCTGCCAATGAAAATATGGTTTACGTCTTTGACAGCCAGGCAGGTGACGGTAAATACAGCGGTTCGTGGCAACAGCTCCCTCCGGAACCCGAAAAGGATACATACCGAGTGTATTTTGACGTTTCCAACGCCGAATGGGAAGAAGCATACATCTGTATGTGGATTGGCGGAGAAAACTTAGTGAAAATGACACCTGTTGAAGAAAAAACCGGAATATTTGCATATGACCTTCCAAAAGAGCAAGTTGAATTCTTGCTCAGAGCCGATTTAGACTTCTCACACTGGGGCGAATACTCATCTGTAAACATCAGCTTTTCACCCGAGAATGAAAATATGATTTACGTATTTGACGTTCCGTCAGGAGGCGGCAAACAAAGCGGTTCGTGGCATGAATATAAGTAATCTGATATTAAATTCAATATTAATATCTAAACAATAGAGAAAAACATCCAAAGTTTAATTATTCTATACTGTAAGAACTGAACTCTTGCAGCAAGGGCGACCGCAAACGGTCGCCCTTATTTCTTTTAATAAAAATTATCGTTCCCATTCGCTCTTTAAAACTGAGCGCACAACATGGTCAATTATACCCTGATTGCTGAAACCTGTCTGACGGAGAGTGCCCTCGTATTTCAACCCGCATTTTGTCATAACTCTGCCCGAATTCGGATTGTTAACATCGTGAGTTGCTTCTATCCTGTTCACACCGACCTCCTCAAATAAAAACTCAATAACTTTGCTGAAAGCCTCCGATGTTATCCCCTTGTGCCAGTAATCCTCGCCGATGCAATAACCGATTAAGGTACAGCGTATCTGCTCCTTTAGCTCAACAACGCTGATGTTTCCGACAGCCTGACCGTTTTCCTTGTACTCAATAACCCAGTTGTAATAATCAGCTTTTTCGTAACAGTCAATACAGCTTTGGATATATGCTCTTACATCGTCAACGTTCGTGTACGGCTGCCAGATAAGAAATTTTGTAACATTCGGATTAGAAGCCCAGTTATTAAACATATCCTCTGCATCACTCAAACGGAATTTTCTTAAAATCAACTGATTTGTTTCAAGAGTTTTTGTACCACAATGCTTCATAACATCACTCTTTCTGTTTATAACATACTTCATAGGAGTAAATTTTATACCGTTCAGCTCCTGTTCATCACTCATAGGAACAAAACCTATATGCAAATAAAATCCTTTGCCGTATGGTGAGGAATTAAGCGTGATTTCCTCTAAATTGGGATTTTCACTTAAAAGGTCACTCAGCAAATAATTGAAAATTGCCGTTGCGATTCCCTTGTGGTGATATTCCTTTTTTGTAAACACAAGGTTTATATGCGTTTTATTTGCCCTCATTCCTATAATACCGACAATTTTATCACCGTCAAAGGCGGCATATATCGGACAGATTCCTTTCCTGCAATTCTCAATGAACTCTCTGTTTTCAATAACATCCTTTTTAAAGGTTTCAACACCCTCAATCTTATAATCAGGCGCTTCAAATTGCATAAAAACTTCAAGTGCAAGATTGAGTGCTTCTTCTGTTTCGTTTGGTCTGATTTTTCTTATTTCGTACATAAACATTATTCCTTTCTGAATATATCAAGTGTGTGATGTGATATTCCGAGCATATCTGACCTTTCACAGGTAGCAAGGTGATGTCATATTGATTATCTTTAAAGTCGGACAGGTCTGTTGCATTACCATGACAGATTGTGATATTTTCTTCGGGTGTTATTTTTCCTTTAAAAATCTCAATGTTGTGCTTCACCAGCTCAACGGCGTCAACGCAATAGCCTTTCTTTGCAAGAGCGTGACTGTACCGTCCTGTTCCTGCACCTATTTCTATAATGCGTGAATCAGGCGTTGTATACTTCTCTATGTAATACATTGTGGTAACAAACTCTGCCATACCGTAGCGTGACAAAAGACGGTTTTCTTCATCGTAGCTGTTGTAATAATCCTCAATTTTCATAATGTACCTCCAAAATAAAAAACGGTGAAAGCCTTTTGAGCTTCCACCGCCGAATATCAAATGAAATTATAAAATCATCAGTTATTCCTAAAATGGGTGCGACAATGTAAGCCCGTTATATTTTTAGAAAAATCATAACGAGGGGCATCGACGACTGTAAAATTGTAAAAACTGAATTTAAACATTTCAATCACCCAACTAAATTTTACTAATCATATCACCAACGCTGATAAATGTCAACAAAAAGTTTATAAAATTAAAAACGCCTCATTCCGAAGAATGAGGCTTGGCGCGCCGGAAGAGACTCGAACTCCCGACCTTCTGATTCGTAGTCAGACACTCTATCCAGCTGAGCTACCGGCGCATATGCGGTTGATTTTACAACCGCAAGCAGTATTATATCACACTATAATTTAAAATGCAAGTGTTTTTTATTCATTTGCTTCAAAAAATGCAAAAAATGCTCTATAAGCCATATAAACATCAGTCTTTGAAACAATTTCAAACGGTGCGTGCATTGACAAAACAGGCACACCGAGGTCTACAACGTCAACGTTCATATTCGCAACGTACTTTGCAATTGTACCGCCGCCGCCGAGGTCAACTCTGCCTAGCTCTCCTACCTGCCAGAGAATGTCGTTTTTCTCAAGCATTGCGCGGATTTTTCCCATATATTCGGCAGAAGCGTCCGAAGTGTCATACTTTCCGCCGTGACCCGTATACTTAGAAATGATTACGCCGTTATTGATATATGAGCAGTTCTTTGCCTCGTACGCAGAAGCGTATGTCGGGTCAAAAGCAGCATTAACATCGGCAGAAAGGCAGGTGCTCTTTGAAAGCGCTCTGTAGCCCTCAACACCGTCCTGATTTGCAAGGTCATAAATGAAGAAACGCAAAAAGTCGCTCTGCATACCTGTATTGCCGTCACTGCCTATTTCCTCTTTGTCGGTGAGGTAGGTAATGCAGGTCTGTTCGGGAGTTTCAACGTCAACTGCCGCCATAAGCGCAGGATAAGCACAAACCTTATCATCGTGACCGTAAGCGCCTATCATACTTGCATCAAAGCCGATATCTTTTGACTTGTACGACGGAATAAGACAAAGCTCTGCCGAAAGGAAATCACCCTCACAAATGCCGTACTTCTTATTAAGAATTGCCATTACGTTGAGTTTTACAAGGTCTTTTTCCTCGTCCTTTGTATCATACGGACGCGAGCCTACAAGAACGTTCATATCCTCGCCCGTAAAGGCTTTAGCCATAGGCTTTGCAGACTGCTCCTGTGCAAGATGCGGAAGCAAGTCTGTAATGCAGAAGCAGGACTCGTCCTCCTCGTCACCCCAGCTTATATTAACTTTCTTGCCGTCAAGCTTAACAACAGTTCCGTGGAGCGAAAGCGGAATAGCTGTCCACTGGTATTTTTTAAGTCCGCCGTAGTAGTGAGTTTTGAACAGTGCAAGGTTGTTAGCTTCATAAAGCGGATTGGGCTTTAAATCGATTCTTGGTGAGTCAATATGCGCAATTGCAAGACGCGCACCGTTCTTTACGCCGTTTTTGCCGATTACCGCAAGCGCAATTGCCTTGTCACGGTTTACATAATAAACCTTATCGCCTGCCTTGTATTCGGCATCTGCATCATATTCCGCAAAACCTGCCTTTTTTACAAGCTCAACTGTGTAGCGTACAGCCTCACGCTCAATAGGCGAATTATCAAGGAATTTTTTATATCCCTTGCAAAATTCATCTGCTTTTTTTATTTCTCTCTTTGTAAGCGCCTTAATTCCCTTTGGCTCTTCCATCATTATTTTTTCTTTGAGTTTTGCTGTTTTTGATTTTTCTTCAGCCATTATAACCATCCTTTCATAAGACAAAACAAGTTATACTAAAACCTGATTAAAAGCTTTATAAAATTTTTGAGTATATTTCTTGTTAGTTTTTAATTAGGTTTTAGTATTAATAAATATATTATCTGTTAAAATGTAAAAATTAACCTTAATTATAAAGTTTTATATACATTTCTTTTGCACTTTCAACCCTATCCACGTAATTGCTTGTTTCGGGATAAGGAATTTTATCGAGTGTTTTTCCGTCCTTGCTATAACTGCTGTCTGCAAGCCATTCTCCAACAACAAATCCTGCGTTGTACGCCGCAACGGCGCACCGCTCGTCACCGTAATAATCATAAAAATATTTAAGCAGATAACAGCCGTAGTCTATGCAGACATCGGGATTGAACAAATCTTCGGTTGTATACTCACCCTCCGTGCCGCGTTTTTGCTGAAGCCACTCAAAAGACGAGGGCATCATCTGCATAATTCCGCAGGCACCCGCATCAGACTGCGCGTCCGGGTCAAATCCGCTTTCTGTGCGAATAACGGCATAGACAAGCGATGATTCAAGGTCATATTCATCTGCATATTTTTCAACATATTCGCTGTATTTTTTAGGGTAATTCGCTTTTTCAAGTCCCAGCTTTGCATCCTCGTAATATTGCGTAACAAAAATCACGATTCCGCCTGCAAGAATTGCAAGCACGACAAGCCAGATTAATGCTTTAAGTCCTTTTCTGCTTTTCCGTTTATAACGACGGGAAGCTGTAGGCATTAAATCACCTCGGTATTTTACTTTTTAGTTGTTTTAACAGACCTTCAAGCTGAGTGTTAAGCGAACTGAGGTCTGAATTATTTTCTAATATATAATCGGAATTCACCTTAAAAAATTCCTCGTCAAGCTGTACATCCATCCGCATAAGTGCAAGTTCTTCCGAAATATTGTCACGTCTGCAAATTCTTTCAAGCCTTACCTTTTTTTCGGCAATTACGCTGATAATTTCACAGCAGATAACGTCTGCGTTGCTCTCAAAAAGCTGCGGTGCATCATAAATAACCGTATTTGCTCCGCTTTCGGCGGCTTTTTTAGTTTCTGCAAGAAGCTCTGCCGTTACAAACGGGTGAACAATTGAGCTTAGCAGTGCAGTATTTTCCTTTGATGAAAATGCTCTTTTTGCAAGAAGCTTTCTGTCGGGAGAGCCGTTTTCGGCAATAATATCCTCACCAAAAACCGAAGCAATCGTTTTAATGCAAGGCGAGCCGCTGCTGTAAATTTTCCGTACAAGCAGGTCTGCATTGATAATGCAAAAGCCGTTTTGTTCAAAAAATTTTGCAGCCGTGCTTTTGCCTGCTCCGCTTTGCCCTGTAAGCCCGATAATTCTACATTTTTTCAAGGTCAATCACCTCAAAGCCTGCCGCTCTTATAAGCCTGTTGTACACCGCCATTCCAACACCGTCAATTGAGGGCAGACGTGAATAAACTGTCAGAATGCTTTCATCTTCGTCAATTTTTCTCAATTCATCAAACAGCCTGTGCGCCTGCGCAGAATAATCACTGCGTTTGCCAAGGCTGAAGCACTCAACGTTCAGACCTTCAACATCTTCGTCACAACAGAGCGCCGCTGTGCTTTCGCCTGAATGTGAGTTTACATAATCAATATACTCGCCGTCAGTGCATTTAAGAAGTATAACATTCGCTTTCGGAGCATAATGCTTGTACTTCATTCCGGGGCTTGACACCTTTGCGCCCTTTTCAAGCTGATGTAAAACAGCGTTGTCAAGCTCAACCTTACCGAGAACAGATTTTAACTGTTCAAGTGTAATTCCGCCCGGTCGAAGAACCCTCGGAGTTTTTTCGGCAAGCGTGATAACCGTGCTTTCAAGTCCCACATCGCTCATTCCGCCGTCAACAACAGCGTCAATTCTGCCGTTTAAGTCGCTCATAACGTGAAGAGCAGTGGTGGGGCTCGGTGAGCCTGAAAGGTTTGCCGACGGTGCGGCAAGAGGAAGTGTGCATTCTTTGATTATTTTCCGTGCAGTCGGGTGACTTGGAAAACGAATTGCAACTGTGTCAAGTCCTGCCGAAACCTCATCAGGGATTACATCTGACTTTTTCATAATAATCGTAAGAGGTCCCGGCCAGAAATGCTCAGCTAAAAGCTTAGCCGTTTCGGGAATTTCACGCACGAGATTAAAACGCTCAATATCGGTAAAATCCGCAATATGTACAATCAGCGGATTGTCGGCAGGTCTGCCCTTTGCAGCAAAGATTTTTGCAACAGCCCCGCCGTCAAGCGCATTCGCAGCCAAGCCGTAAACTGTTTCGGTGGGAATTCCGACAAGTCCGCCGTTTTTTAGAATTTCGGCAGCTTTTGCTATATTTTCATCTGTATTGTCAAGTAAAAGCGTTTTCAAAATTTTCACCTTTTTACGATTCCATACTTTCCTTTAACTTTTCGGCACGGTCAGCCGCAATGAGTGCGTCAATCACTTCGTCAAGGTTGCCGTTCAAAATGTCCTCAAGCTTATAAAGTGTAAGTCCGATTCTGTGGTCGGTAAGTCTGCCTTGCGGATAGTTGTAGGTGCGGATTCGTTCGCTTCTGTCGCCCGTTCCGACCTGCGATTTTCTGTCGGCAGCAATTTCGCTTGCCTGCTTGTCCTGCTTTTCTTTGAGCAGTCGGCTTTTAAGAACTTTAAGCGCCTTGTCCTTATTCTTGTACTGGCTTCGCTCGTCCTGACACTCAACAACCGTTCCCGTGGGAATATGAGTAATTCTGATTGCCGAACTTGTTTTGTTGATGTGCTGACCGCCTGCGCCGCTGGAACGGAACGTATCTATTTTTAAATCGGAAGGGTCAATTTCAAGCTCAACATCTTCCGCCTCGGGAAGAACAGCTACTGTGGTTGTCGAAGTGTGCACCCTGCCCTGACTTTCGGTTTCGGGCACACGCTGAACACGGTGAACACCGCTTTCGTACTTAAAGCGCGAATATGCACCCTCGCCCTCAATCATAAACGAAATTTCCTTATAGCCGCCAAGCTCGGTTTCGTTTGCGTTGATAACCTCAACCTTGTATCCGTGCTTTTCGGAATACATTGAGTACATTCTGAAAAGCACCGCACTGAACAGAGCCGACTCCTCACCGCCTGCACCGCCTCGGATTTCAACAATTACGTTTCGCTCATCGTTGGGGTCTTTTGGAAGCAGCAGAATTTTCAGCTTTTCGGAAAGCGTTTCAATTGAAGCTTTTGCCTCGTCAAGCTCAGCCTGTGCAAGCTCTTTAAGCTCGTAATCAGTTGTTTCCGAAAGAATTTCAAGGCTTTCCTTTTCGCTTTCAACAGCACTTTTGTAATCACGATAGGTAAGCACTATTTCTTCAATTGATTTAAGCTCCTTCATCACCTTCTGAAATTCGTCGGGGTTTGATGCAACCGACGGCTCGTAGAGCCTTTGTGAAAGTTCGGAATATCTCTTGTCAAAAATTTCTATCCTGTCAAACATAAATCTACCCTATTTATCCGTAAAATTAATTTTAATCAATAATCTTTTTGATGTTTTTCTCAATTTTGTTCCGCGGCACCATAACCTCTCTGCCGCACTTTTCGCACCTGATTTTAAAGTCCATTCCTATTCGCAGAATTTCAAAAACTTTACCTCCGCAGGGATGCTGTTTCTTCATCTCTACTCTATCGCCGACATTCACATTCAAGAAAAACACCTCCAAGCTATAAGCACAACTGCTTGTAAAACTCATATTTTGCTTTAAATTTTAGGAAACACTGATTAAATCGTTTGTGCATATTGCGCCGTCAGATTTTTCGTCAGGTTGTACAAATAAACCGCAGTAATGCTGACGCATTACGAGGATTTTTTGGGCAAGCTGACGGAAAATATGCAAGCAAGATGTGCAAACAACTTATATGTGTGATTTATTCAGTGTTTCCTCTATTATACATCAAAACAAGATAAATATCAACCGCAGAATATACAGTATATTACGGCGTTTACTAAATCGTTGTTACTTCGGTATAATCGTCATCAATATGCAGAAAAACCTTGCAGGGGATTCCCATTTTTTTGCAATGGCTGATAACGTACTTTGTGCCTTTTGATTTGCCGTCCCAGAATGCATATACCATAGGAGAATCAATAATTAATAGAAGATTTCTATACAGAGGTGCTGACTTTCCGTACTTTTCATAGTCAGGCAGATATTCTACGTATTTCATATTCTTCTCTTTTGCGTACTGCTTTGCACAGGAATCAATACCTTTGGCGCCTCCGGAAAGAATTTCATCGGTATACCAAGGCAGAACCTTTTCAAGTGTTTCCATAGAAACGGTTAAATTACGTGAGCCTACAATTGCTATTCTCATAATAATAACTCCTTTTTAGACATATTTTAGACATATTATATATTCAAATTTTCCAAAATTCTCCAGATAGATTTATAATAAGTCTAAAATAAACATAAGATAGGTTTAGATTATAGCTATGAAAAGTATCTCTATCAGAATTGACAGTGAAATGCTGAATAAACTGCACGTTGTTTCAGATTACGAAGGACGTTCGGCAAACAGCCAGATTTTGATTTTAATTCGTGACTGCATTGAAAAATACGAGGATAAGCACGGCAGAATTGAACTTGATAAAAGCTGATATTTTAAATAATTCGGTCACGTTTGATATTCGTTGTATTTCATAAATGGCGTTTGTGTTGCAGTCTCAGGGACACGGCGCTGTGATTATGAAACGCAACCGTATAAACCATAGTAACAATAGAAAACAAACTTCTCCGTAGTACCTTGTAAAATCTAAAAATTCACACTTGAAAACGATAATGCTGAATTATATATTGTAGAAGCAAACTGTGTTCGGTCGAGCACCTCGGTAGGTACATTTTAAAGAAAAATGCTATAGTTAAAAATAAATATAGATGACGTACAGTTTTATCTTGCGTTAGAATTAGAAAAATGTTTGACTCCCGAGATACCGATTTATAGTTGTGCTCCGACCCTTAGGACGTTTAAAAACACGACCCTTAGGACGTTTAAAAAATAAATGCTTGACAAGTCGGAAATCTCTTTATATAATAGAAATAACAGAATAATCCCCTTAAAAACAATGACGGGAACAAGATATAGGCCTTTCAGGCAAAGAGAGTCGGCGGTTGGTGTAAGCCGATACGGAGGTTTATATGCATAGCTCATCCCTGAGTTTTTTGTGCGAAAGCTTGAGCCGTAGTGCAAAACGCCGGACTGCGTTATCGGTCGGGACTTTGTTGGAAGTCCTTAAGGGCTGTATGGTGACGTACAGCTGAAATTGGGTGGTACCACGATTTTATTCGTCCCTTTGGCAATTTTCAAGGTTGCTTTTGAGGGGCTTTTTTTGTGTGAATTTTTAATAATACTAATCTATTACTTTTCAAACCACATTTTGTAGATTAGTACAAGGAGGCTATTGGTATGAAACCGTCATTTGAAAAGTACATTCCTTTCAAACAAATTGACATTCCCGACAGAACATGGCCCAACAAGACCATTACAAAAGCTCCGATATGGTGCAGCGTTGACCTGCGTGACGGAAATCAAGCGCTTGTTGACCCGATGAATCTTGACGAAAAGCTTGAGTTTTTCCACGCTCTTTGCGATATGGGCTTTAAGGAAATTGAAATCGGATTTCCGAGTGCATCGGAAACAGAGTACGAAATCTGTCGTGAGCTTATTGAAAAGAACCACATTCCCGACGACGTTACGATTCAGGTACTCGTTCAGGCAAGAGAACACCTTATCCGCAAGACATTTGAAGCGGTTAAAGGTGCAAAAAACGTAATCGTTCACTTCTACAACTCAACCTCAACGCTCCAGAGAAAGGTTGTTTTCAAAACCGATATGGACGGCGTTACAAAAATTGCTGTTGAAGGTGCAAAGCTGATTAAACAGCTCATTGACGAATATGACGGCGACACAAATTTCCGACTTGAGTATTCTCCCGAAAGCTTCAGCGGTACAGAGATGGACAATGCCGTTGACATCTGCGACAAGGTTATGGAGGCTCTCGGCTCTACAAAGGAAAATCCCGTTATCCTCAACCTGCCTAATACTGTTGAAATGTGCACACCGAATACATTTGCAGACCAGATTGAATACTTTATAAGACATCTCAAAAACAGAGAAGCCTCTATCATCAGCGTTCATCCCCACAACGACCGCGGCTGCGGTGTTGCGGCAGGCGAGCTTGCACTGCTTGCAGGTGCTGACCGTGTTGAGGGTACACTCTTCGGCAACGGCGAACGCACGGGCAATATGGACATTGTTACAATGGGACTTAATATGTTTACACAGGGTGTTGACCCAAAGCTTGATTTTTCACATCTGCCAAAGCTCCGTGAAATTTACGAGAGATGCACTAATATGAAAATCGACCCTCGTCAGCCATATATCGGCGAACTTGTATTTACCGCATTTTCAGGTTCGCATCAGGACGCTATCAACAAGGGTATGAAATATATGCGTGAAAGCGGCACTGATATGTGGGAAATCCCCTATCTCCCGATTGACCCTGCCGACGTTGGCAGAGAATACGAGCCGATTATCAGAATCAACTCGCAGTCCGGCAAAGGCGGCGCGGCGTTTGTTATGAGCAACAACTTCGGATACGATTTACCAAAGCGTATGCACCCCGAGTTTTCAAAGCTTGTTCAGGCTAAATGTGAAGAGCTTGAGCGTGAACTTATCCCGAAGGAACTTTTTGAGGTATTTGAGCAGAATTATCTCAATCATCCAATGAAGTATAAGCTTACAAAGAGAAAGATTTACGAGGAAAGCGAAAACGGCAAGGATTACGTTCACTTCAAGGGCAGAATGGTTATTGACGACAGTGACGAGGTTGTGTTGAATGGCATCGGCAACGGTCCGATTGACGCATTCTTTAACGCAATCAAAGCAGTCGGTCTTGATAAGTACGAGTTCATTTCATATAGCCAGCATGCAATTTCGCAAGGCTCTGACTCAAAGGCTGTTTCATATATTGAGCTTAAGAAGCCTGACGGAAAGAATATTTTCGGCATCGGCATTGATTCAAACGTAAACGTAGCGTCCGTTTTGGGCGTTCTTAACGCTATCAACAGAGCAGAAGCTGTCATTAATTGACAAGGGAGTTATCACTGACAGCTAAACAGAAAAAATGATATAAACGGAACGCAGATTAATAGTAATAATATTTCAACTAAATATTTTTTAAAAAACTCGAAATCCTGATTAATCGGATTCCGAGTTTTTTATTCTACCTATTTATTACATTTAACAGCTTACGTTTAAAATCTCTTGACGTTATCATTATTCTGTATTCAGCACCGTCAGCCGCAATCACAAAAAATATTCCCTGGACAGAAACAGAATCAATATCTTCATTATTTAATTCAAATCTCACCTTGTGAGCAAAACCATCATTTACCACTGCTGTTCCTTTTATTCCATTATTGAAAATTTCAAAGCCTGTATTTCTATTTAAGAAACAATGATACAAAGCAAGGGACGTACCGACTATGATTAAGATTGATATTATTGTCAAGAATAAAGAGTAGACTGAATAATCAGCTGATAGAAGTGCCGCTACATCACCTGACACTGCCTTTGTTACTATAGAACTAAAAATGAATATTTCCGCTAAAAAACTGACAACTAACAAAACCGCATTAAGCCATACTGCTATAGAATAAACTCCTCCTGCATACTTATAGTTAAGAATACTTTTCTCATTAGAACAAAATTCTTTACCGGCTTTTATATCATTTGATATAATACTATTTCTAGTCATATATTTTTCAATCATATCAGCAAGATCAATATATAAAATACAATTTGTAAACAAAGAAATACAGCACATCGCAAATGAGATAACCAAAATTATGGAAAATAAAATTGTCCACATACCAAAAAGTGGTGAAATAGTACTTAAAAGAATAATTGATAAAACAACTAAAGATATTATTGATATTATTGAAATAACCACAGCAAATGCGCCATACATACGCAGAAAATGAGGTTTTGGGTTTCTTAATTCGCTGTCATCACCTGTTTCTAACAGCAAAAGCAAACCTGAAAAAGCCTTGTATCTTAAATTATATGTAATATACATTTGCAACACACAAAAAACCAAAATAAGAATTGAACTAAATGTAAAAATAATATTTGTTTTTAGTACTGCAGAAACAACTATACCTGCAATTGATAACAGTGCCATAAATATGCAACAAACTATAAATATAACAAACCCGTAGCTTTTATAAAACTTTGGTGAAAAGGCAAATGCTTTTTTTCTGAAAACGCCTGTCGCACCTCTTCTGTCGTGTTCTATCATATCCGAAAACAAGTAAATTGAAGAAAATTCAACGTACATAAAGAAAAATGATATCAATGAATATATCAGAGAAAGAAAGGATACCATGTTAAACGAGCGGATAACAAAAATTAATGATGCAACAACAGAAACTCCTGAAATCAACAACAAACATATAGAATAAAGCTTATAGATAATTGATTTTTTTGACAAAGAAATTCCTCCTTAAACATTATTTAAATAATCGTGAATCAAAGACAATTATGCATAATTACACTATGTATACCTGTTAAAATATCTTCCGTAATAAGTACCACTCTCCTCAAAATTATCAGGACAAAATCAGCAAAAACAGACCGCAACCATTTGCAATGTATTCTGTCTTCTTTGACATATCATATTCTTACAGATAATATTGCACTTATATAGGTGCAATATTATCTTAACACTTAGCTAAAATAATGTCAAGAACTTTTTGCTCTTATTTAAGAGCAATCGGAGGCTAAGTATGAATAATAAATATGAAAAGAAAATCGGAAAAAACATCAAAAAATTAAGAGAAGAAAAAAGTATGACGCAGGAACAGCTTTCCGCTAAACTACAGCTGCTCGGGTGCGACATAACAAGAAGTGCACTTGCAAAAATTGAAGTAGGACAAAGGCACCTGTATATTGACGAAGTAAAGCTTATCAAGGAAATACTTGATATTTCTTTTGATGATCTGATAATTTAGCCTTGCAAAAAAAGAGGGTATACAACTTTTGCTGTATACCCTCGAATAATTCATTTTGATTTACAGATAATTATTTCATACTATTTTCGTATGACTCAATCATCTTTTTAACCATCTGACCGCCTACGGAGCCTGCTTCTCTTGCGGAAATGTCGCCGTTATATCCCTGCTTGAGATTCACGCCTACTTCGTTTGCGCATTCCATCTTGAAACGCTCCATTGCTTCCTTTGCCTGAGGCACGTTAAGCTGATTGTTATTACTTGACATAATTTGTTTTCTCCTTTTTTCAAAACTTTTAAATTATTTTTATATTAAAGCGGCTTTTTGACTTCTCAATTTGTTGCCGCAATAGTATTGTTCGCTTCAAATTCTAAAATATAATTTGTAATTTTTTCAAGTTTTTAAAAAGAATTTTCAAATTAAATCACATAAGAAAATAAGCAAGATAATAAGCAAATTGTTGATAAACTTTGACTATTCTTTTTATGATTTCAAAATTTTTTTAATATCTGTTTCCTTTAGTACCTTTCCCTGTGAAACAACCTTTTCATTTACCACAAGTGCAGGCATACTCATAACGCCGTATTCCATAATTATTTGCATATCGGTGATGTACTCAACCTCAATATTCAAACCGATATTTCTGACCGTCTGCTTAACATTTTCATACATTTCGTGACAAGATTTACACCCTGCACCTAAGACTTTAATGCAGCAAATTCCATTTACTGTTTTTCCGCAACATTCATTTGTTTTTTCTTTTACCTCGTTTGCAGAGCAAGTGCAGCTGCGGGCACAAGAATTCTCCTTTTTTTCTTCTTTTTTCTTTCCGAAATTAAACAATGACATAATAAGACCTCCAAATATTTTATAAAATTAACGGTTGTATCAGATTAAAGAAGTATCCTACAATTATAATTCCAACCGTACATATAGCAACAAAAATACCGAGAAGTTTCGGTTTTATTGCCTTGCGCAGCATAATCATTGACGGCAACGACAATGTCGTTACACCCATCATAAACGACAGGACAACGCCGAGTAATGCCCCCTTTGCAAGCAATGCCTCGGCAATCGGAACTGTACCGAAAATATCAGCATACATCGGAACACCTGCGATTGCTGCAAGAATTACACCAAACGGGTTGTTATCACCAAGTATCATGACAATAAAATCTTTCGGTATCCAGTTGTGAATAATTGCACCAATTCCAACGCCGATAAGTACAAACGGAAAAACTTTTTTAGCAGTAGAAACAACCTGCTCCCACGCATATTTTAAACGGTCTTTCAAATGCAATTTCTCCTGCGGAATGTCAATAGCGTGACCGTTTCGGATAAACTCTTCCACCTGATTTTCAAGATGAAGCTTTTCAATCAGCGTACCGCCTGCCACGGCAATTACAAGCCCTAGCACAACATAGATCAGCGCAACCTTCCATCCAAAAATGCTCATCAAAAGTACAAGACTGCCAAGGTCAACCATCGGAGAAGAAATTAGGAACGAAAAAGTCACGCCGAGAGGAAGTCCTGCGCTTGTAAACCCTATAAACAAAGGAATTGACGAACAGGAGCAGAACGGCGTTACCGTTCCGAGCAGTGCCGCAATAATATTTGCCCATATGCCGTGAAATCTGCCGAGTATCTTTTTTGTCCTTTCGGGTGGAAAATAGCTTTGAATATACGAGATAATCAGAATAAGTACACCCAAAAGCACCATTATTTTAACAGTATCGTATATAAAAAACTGAATACTTCCGCCGATTTTCTCTGAAGTATCAAGACCGCAGGAATTCAATATCCAACTTATCAGTTGATTAAGCCATTGCATTCCGAGAACTTCATTCTGAACAAAGTCCAATATAATTTTTATGATTTCCATAGAGCACCCTTTCATATAGTTATATCTAAATTTATCAATATATAATGTTTAGAATAAACCGTACATTTTTAAGCACGGCTGACACTTATTCATATTCACATATCATCTGCTCAAGAATATTTACTGCATCTCTGACCATATTCGGACAAATTGTTTTAAATAACCCTTTGGATGCTATTATTTCATATTCGTCTTCTTTGGATAAATCATAGCCAAGCAAATCACGGCAAACAATTGAATTATTCATTTCTTTGAACCGTCTTACGAATTCCTGTCCCAAAGAATAAACTTTCTGCTTTTGCTCATTGTCTTCAGCAATAAAGTGTCCGTATCTTAATCCCAAAACCATAAGTGCTCCCGAAACAGCCCCGCACATTTCTCCGCTTCTTGCTCCGCCGCCAAAGGACGTAGAAAGCTTTAACGCTAATTCCTCACTTATACCATAATCAGTTGCAAAAACAGTAAAAACTGCCTGTGAACAATTAAAATTATTATTGAACAAATCTATTGCTCTTTCAACTCTGTTCATTATATTACTCCTCCTTTTTTGTCACTTGTCGGTCTTTATAAAAGCTGTAAGATATTTTTTTGCCTTAATAATACCCTTTTCTGATATAGAGTAATGCATCCACTTGCCCTCTTTTCTTCCAATCACGATGCCGGAATCACAAAGAATTTTCATATGGTGTGACAATGTAGGCTGTGTGATATTGAGTTCATCAAGTAACTTGCAGGCACATTTTTCGCCTGTTGTGAGCAATTTCAAAATTCTTATACGGTTTTCGTCACAGAACGCCTTGAAAATCACAGCAGTTTCTTTCTCGTCTACAATCATACAATTCACCTCAGATAGAATATTATCTATATGACATTATATCAGTTACATAGATATTTGTCAATATGTTTTGCGGATATTTTTTTGAGGCGGATGACGTATGCTTTTTAGAAGAAAAGCCCTGCCTCGCTTTTTTCGGTGTCTTACTTTGTGTTACCTTTCTTCTGCGCTCCTCGCTAAAAATGCTCCACAGGAGCATTTTCTATACGCTCGGCTTCGATCCCCTATCCGCAAAGCAAAAAAAATGCACCCTTTCGGGTGCTTTTTTGGAGCGGATGACGGGGCTCGAACCCGCTACCTCCACCTTGGCAAGGTGGCGCTCTACCAGATGAGCTACATCCGCGTTTATTGGTGCCTCCGGACGGAATCGAACCATCGACACGGGGATTTTCAGTCCCCTGCTCTACCGACTGAGCTACAGAGGCAAAAATGGCGACCCGGAACGGGTTCGAACCGTCGACCTCTAGCGTGACAGGCTAGCGTTCTAACCAACTGAACTACCGGGCCATTTTGTGGTGGGAACAATAGGGCTCGAACCTATGACCCTCTGCTTGTAAGGCAGATGCTCTCCCAGCTGAGCTATGCTCCCACATGCCTTTGTCGCTTCACCATTTTGCTGTATCTCTCAGCGACGTGTATTATAATACTACATCCGGGACGAAATGTCAACACTTTTTTTAAAATTTTTTTAATTTTTTTCAGTCCCTGAATTGCAATATTAAATTGGGCACTATAATCATCAGTTTTCAGCGTTTTGATTTTTCTCTCTGATAATTCTCTCAAGATCATCCTTTGTAAAAACATAACGCTTGTTGCAAAAATGACAGGTTGCAGTAGCAACTCCGCTTTCGTCCGTCAGCGAGCGAACATCCTCATCGCTGAGTGTACAAAAATACCTTTCCAGTTTTTCCTTGGAACATCCGCAGGCATAGTGCACGGGAAACTCGTCGAGCACCTCAACTTCAAAACCTTCGAGAGCGGTTTTGCATATATCAAGAATGCTCATTCCCTTCGCAAGCATTGTTGTTACCGGGTCAAGCTTTTCAATATTCTTTTCAAGCTTATCAATTGTCGAGTCATCTGCACCGGGAAGAAGCTGAATAAGCAAACCTCCTGCAAGCATAACCTCGCCGTCCTCTTTATTGATAAGCACGCCGAGAGCACAAACAGTAGGCGTCTGCTCGCTTGTTGCATAATAATTTGTTATATCCTCGGCAATTTCTCCGCTGACAAGCTCAACCTGTCCGATATACGGTTCTCCTGTTCCGTAGTCACGCATAACATTGAGCACGCCGTTTCTGCCGACAGCTTTTGCAACGTTGATTTTTCCGTTTGAATAAAACTCCGTAGGGCAGTTTGCGTTGCCCACATATCCTTTTACATTACCTTTGCTGTCACCTACAGCAATAACGGGGCCGAGCTCGCCGTCACCCATTACACGCAGATTTATTGTAGCGTTGCTCTGCTTGAGCATTGCGCCCATTATTGATGTGGCACAGAGAAGTCTGCCAAGTGCGGCTGTGGCACTCTTTGAAAGATGATGAAGCTTTTTGGCGGTAAAAACTATGTCAGACGCGTCTATTGCCGCCGCCATAATTGCTCCGTCGCTTGTAATACATCGGATTATCTTATCCATATTTATACTCCTTAAATTTCCTTATTTCTCGAATTTATCATTCTGGCAACATAAATGGCCCTTTGCTCGGTATCTTTCGGCTTGTCAAAGGTTAAATCACCGTAGACAGCCTCGACCTTAAAGCCTGCACTTTCAAGCATTTCCCTGATTTGCAAATCAGAATACGCTCTCTCGCTGAAGCTTTCCGAAGAACGGTAGTAAACACCGTTTTCCTCCTCAAAAAAGTCGAGGTTTATATCCACAATATCGTTTTCACGGAGGGCATTCTGCCACACGCAGAACACCCTATCGTTTTCAAAAACAAACGTATTGTCCTTTAAAATTTCACGGTGCTTGTACACCGTATTTACGTCAAACACAAACAAGCCGTCGTTATCCATAAACAGTCCGACCTTGTCAAAGGTTTTAGCAACGTCATCGGTTTTTGTGAGGTGATTTATACTGTCGAGAGTGCAGATGCAGGTATTGATTGTTCCGTAGAGGTCAAGCGACTGCATCTTCTGCCTTAGAAAAAGAATATTGAGATTTTTCTCGTACGCTTTTTGCATTGCTTCGCTCAGCATTTCGGCACTTGAATCGACTCCATAAACATCAATACCTTTTTGGGCAAGCAGACGGGTAATTGAACCTGTTCCACAGGCTAAATCAAGAGTTATTCCTGCTTCGTGGTTGTGATATTTAAAAAGCCTGAGAAGATACTCACAGCGCTTTTCATAGTCAGCGTCCTCCATAAGTCCGTCGTAGAACCTTGCAAATGAAACGTAGCTTGCCATTATTTGTTTTCCTCACAGAGAAGCTTGTCGAGCACGAGTGTGTAACCATAGGTATCATTATCAAACAAAGCACGTTTTACACGGCTGATTGTGGCGGTTGACGCACCTGTTTCCTTTACTATTTCGGTGTAGACCTTTTTCTCGGTGAGCATTTTGGCAACTACAAGGCGCTGTGACATAGCTTTAAGCTCCGCACTCGTGCACAAATCCTCAAAAAATCTGTAGCACTCCTCCTTATTTTTAAGGGAAAGTATTGCATCAAACAAAAAGTCTGTTGACTCATTTTTTAACTTTGAATTCAAAATATTTGCCTCCTTATCATGGCAATAAATTTTATACA
This sequence comes from uncultured Clostridia bacterium, assembly GCA_947369085.1. GTDB lineage: Bacteria > Bacillota > Clostridia > Oscillospirales > Acutalibacteraceae > Ruminococcoides. The sequence goes on from CANBJR010000015.1 coordinate 24,341, forward strand.
TTAAAATTTTAACACATAAAAGTATAAAAGTAAATAATATAATTTGTTGAGACGACAGATTAATTTTATCCGGTAAATTTATCATCCGACTGTGATTTTATTATTTCCAAACCAAACACAACAATGAACTCCTGCTGTATTTAGCAGGAGTTCGTAAAATCCTATTATTCTTTTCCATTTTTGCCTTTTTGCTTTTTTTCTCCGCTATTTTCGTCTGACTTGCAGTAATTATGCTTTCTGTCACCCGACAAACTGTCCTCTGATGATAAATTACTTACTGTAGATGAAACTTCATATTTTTGAATTCTGTCCCTTATCTCTTTCATGGAAAGTCCTTTTATGTCATCAACATTCAGCTCAGGTTCATATTTTTTTAATTCAAGATATGCATTGTATTTACCGAAAGAAACACCATTTGCATGAGCATTTTCGACAGACTCGGAATTATTCTTGCAGTAATATATATTTCCATTTCCGCTGTTGCCAATGCATTTTTCTATGTCCTCCAAAACTTCTTCAGTCTTTTCATCGGACTCAGAATCAACAGTAACAACTATAACATTATCATTGTTGCTATTTGTTTCATAGTATCCGACAATTTCGTTTACTGCGTCTTCATAAATTTTGTTATTGACATCAACGGAATCAATCAACTTTTCACCATCACCGTTAATTCCCTTTGCGACGATAACCCTGTTGTACGGATTAACTCCAAGCTCAATTGATGGGTTAATATCAATACTTATGGCACAGACCTGTGTATTATATGAAATCAAGCCAAAACCGAGCGCACATATTAACACCGCACAAATTGGCAATGCAACGAATCTCTGCCAATGAAATTTATTCTTTTGCTGAGTTTTTTCCATATATTTAAGTAGACAAATCCTTGTACTGTCTTTCATCTGTTCGTCAGCGCGAACTCTGCTAAAGGCACATTTTATCTGATTACTCAAATTCATCACCTCCAAGTCTTTCTCTGAGCATTGCTTTAGCCCTTGACAAAAGAGTGTAAACTGTATTTACTTTTTTTTTGAGAATTTTAGAAATTTCAACTGCTGTGTACTCTTCATAAAAATAAAGATATACAACCTCTTTATATTTCTTTGGCAGTGACAAGACTGCCTCAAGCACATCACTGTTTTCCTGCGTGATTTCCTCAGAAAGCTCTGCGATTGCATCAAGCGGAACTGTGTTTTTCCGAAACAGATTTTTCATTAAATCTTTACAGCAATTTATTGTCACTCTGATAAACCAGGCTTTTTCGTGTTCTTCACTTTTAAATTCGGTTTCCGAGAGCAAATACTTCATAAATACCGTCTGAAAAATATCATCTGTATCCTCATTGTTTTTCAAATACACCAAACAAATGCGCTTAATCATATCCGAATATATATCAATCGCTCTGTTGACCTCATATTCATTCCGCATTGCTCTCCCTCCCTTTTTGCTTTTATTCAAAAATCAGCAACAGCCTTTACACTTACCATTACGCTTATTTTCTGACTTGTTACCGTTGCAAGTTGCATTATTTGTGCCTTTGTTGTCACAAACTCCGTCTTTGTCAGCGTCAACAAAATTTGCTCTGTTACCGTTGCAAGTTGCACTATTTGTGCCTTTGTTGTCACAAACTCCGTCTTTGTCTGTGTCGACAAAATTTGCTCTGTTACCGTTGCAAGTTGCATTATTTGTGCTTTTGTTATCGCATACATCATCGTTGTCAATATCTACGCAATTCACAGTCGCTTTTGTATCTGTATTTTTGTGTGAGTATGCAAGAACAGAGGCTGTTGCCGACGAAAGAACCATAACGACACTAAGTATTGAAATAATTATTTTTTTCATTGTTTGTCCCTTCTTAAAAAATTTTTACTGAATTCATCGATGACTTCACACATAAAACGATTGCAATTAAACAATCCTTTCATTTTTAGTACTATTTATTCTATAAATATTTTATAGTATAATTGCACGTAACGCAATAAGCTGAATTATTTTGTATACCGCTAAACAAAAATCAGGTGACAATTGCATTTTGCATATCGTCACCCGTTTTTTAATTATATTTCGTTGTCTGTAATTCTTATCGCAAGTGCTGTTATGTCATCGTCGGGGCTGTCGCCTCTGCGTTTTATCGCCTCGTCAACTACCGCACGCGCAAGCTCCTGCGTACTGCCCTCGTTCCAGCTTCTTATCAGCTTTTCAAGCCATTTTTCGTCGCCCGTTATCACTCCGTCTGACACCATTACCACCATATCTCCCGATGAAAGATTTACCGCATCCGATGAAAATTTTACTCCGTTTAAAATTCCGACAGGCAATGACGGCATTTCTCTGACCATTACTCTGCCGTTTTTTCGTACAAATGTCGCAGGTGCGCCTGCCTTTTTCAGAGTAACCCTGCCTGTGTACAAATCAACGCCCGTCAAATCAAGCGTTGACAGCGACTCATCCTCGCTTTTTACCATAAGTGCAGAGTTAACAATCTGCAATGAGCTGTCTGCCGAAAGTCCCGAACGCAGAAGTCTGCCCATTACCGACGCCGCCATATTTCCGTCAACAGCAGCTCTGCCGCCTGTTCCCATACCGTCACAGACAATGGCATAAGTCTTGCCGAATCCGTCGTTGAAATAATCAATGCAGTCACCGCAGAGCTTACCGTTGTTCGCAATATGCTGATCAGAACCGACTTCTACATCATAAACAGGCATTTCGCAAAGTGCCGCTCTGATTCTGTCGCCCTCACAGGTGATTGTGGGCAAATCAAATTTTCTTCCGCAGCACTTAGAAACCTCACGCATTATAGTGCCCTTTGACAGCTTGCTTTCGCCCTTTGACGAAAGTTCCAGTTCAACGCTCATCCTGCCTCCGTCCGACACAAGGCAAACACATTCAACCGGTATAGCTCCTAATGCGCTAAGCGCTGAAATTATCCTTTCAGAACTGTCGGTATCGCACCGCATTGTATTCCTGAACTCTTTGGACAAATCGCTTAGAATGTCGCTTACGCCCGAAAACTGCCCTGCTACCACACCTCTTACATCTGACACTCTGCGCTGAGCCTCAAGAGCCGAGAGGTATTCACGGTAGTTTATATTCATACTTCGGGCAATTTCACCCTTCTTACAGCAATTCTTAATAAATGCTTCCTCAACGTCGCTTTCACTTATTCTTCCCTGCACCTCAAGCAATTCTTCAAGTCTGAAAAAATCATCCCTTGTAACGCCCTTTCTGTGCTCGTAGCAATAGGTTTTCAGTCCGCAGTTGTTGCAAACCTCTTTTTCCACGTTTTCGCACACTACAGAAAAATTAGGCGAATACAAATTTTTCAGCTTATCAGAAACAGAATTAACGTCGTTTCGCACGTTGTAAATCGCTTTTGACGCAAAATCAAGACGCATAACAATATTCTTTCTCAGCGTTTCGCCAAGTGAAGAATTCTTCTCGTTCGAGAATACGGGCGAAATTATATTGCCTACCTCTTTTGGAAGTATCATAAACACAGCTGAGCCGACAAGACTTTCAATCAGCACAGCGGAAAGCTGAGTGTTTTCGCCGAATGCAAGGCTCATAATTCCGTTTGAAATCATAAACGCCACTGCGCACCCGAATTTTCCTACAGGCGCAAACATACCTGCCATAAGTCCGCCGAAAGCAAATCCTCCGCACACAAAGCCCTGTGCTCTGCTCGCAATGCTGAATACTGCACCCGTTGCAATTCCGCTGACTGCACCGCCGTTTACTCCGCCGTATCTTGAGCTGAGCAAGACGGCTGTTATTGCAATTATTCTGCCGAGCGAAATATTCTCAAAGGTAATACTTCCGAATGCAAGAATCAGCACACAACCGGTCATAACAAGACTTGCGGTTTCCTGTCTGGTGTATGCGGAAATCCCTCTTTTCTCGTCTGCAAGCTGAACCGAAACGCTTATAAAATAAGCCGCCGCTCCCGCAAGCACAGATTCAATAAAGCAATCTGCAAAGGAGGAAAGTGTGCTTGTACTCGCAAACAAAAGAGCAATTCCCGTTGCAAGCGTTGGCAGAAAAGCCGCAAGCGGAGCAAAAAGTCTGCTTCGGCTTACCTTTTCAATATCGCCCATAAGCCAGCGCAATGCGCCGATTGCCACTATGACGGCTATGTATCTGAAGCTGTCGGTGGGTTTTAGCAGAATATATCCGAATGACGTTCCGATAAGCGAGGGCAAAAGATTTTTTTTCGGAACTGCCGCCGCATATGACGCACCGAACGGTGCAAGAGTACCCAGGAGAGTTCCTCTTGACACAAGAATTCCGCATAACAGGTATATGAAATTAACTGCTCCGTTTCTTACAAAATCATTGCGGCTGCTATTTACTCTTTTTCTTATAGCTTTTGTACTTTCCATAATATTCTACGTCCTTTTAGCGAAATTCAGTTGATTTGTTGTTACAAGCTTATTATATGATAAAGCCTGCAATCGTTTTGTCATTATATGAATGAGCATTTTTATATTCTTTTGTAGAAATTTCAACAAGCAGATTTATAACCTGCCCTAAAAGTCAGTTTAAAAAAAATAAAGCCGACAAGCACGGCTTTATTAAACATATTGTATATTATGAAATTTTGATTTATAATTATGGAATAAACACAGTTTTGAAAGGAATAAATTTATGATTATAATGTCGATTGACCTCGGCAAAGCCAGAACAGGCATTGCCGTGTGCGATAAAACAGAATTTTTGGCATCCCCTTATACAGTTATATTTGAAAAGTCACCGCAAAAACTTTTGGAAAAGGCAGTGCAGGCGGTAAAGGACACCAAAGCCGAATTGGTCGTTGTCGGACTGCCGAAAAACATGGACGGAAGCGAGGGTGAAAGCGCACAAAATGCAAGAGCCTTTGCCAAAAAAGTTGAAGAGCTTTCGGGTGTTAATACCGTTATGCAGGACGAAAGAGGCACAACTATAACGGCGCATAATTTTTTGAATACAACAAACACAAGAGGAAAAAAGCGAAAAAATGTTGTTGACGAGGTAGCGGCTACAATTATTTTGCAGGATTTTCTTGACTCAAGAAAATAAAATTGAAAATGAACAGTAAAAAGGCTGTATCGGGCACACGGAAATTCCGCTGACTGATACAGCCTTGATTAATTTAATTTACTGAACCGGAGTGTAAAATACGTTTAAAAACAGCTCGTAAAACTCGCTCTCGTTCACATAGTATTCAGCGTAGATTTCTCCCATTTTGGCTTCACCGGGAACGGTATTCATTTCAACCGACATACCGTTGCTCATTACAACCGACTGTGCAAGATACAAAATTTTGGACGGTTTCAAATTCGTGCAGGTATACGGAGAAGACGAATTGAACAAATCTACAGGCGTCGTGATTTTCTCTTTCGTAGCCGAAATAACCTTATTCATAAACTGTGTCGCATACACTTGCTGGCGCTGCATTCTCAAAGTGTTTGCATCAGCGCTCTCATGATTTCTTGAGCGCACAAATGACTCTGCAAGGCTTCCTTCAAGGTGGTAATTCTGCCCATTGACAAAATTTCCTACTGTTTCGGGAGAGGTAACGTCAACTCCGCCTATGCTGTCGTTGACAGCCGCAATTCCGTCAAGATCAAGCGCAAGATACGACTTTATCGGGATATTGTAAAACAGTCCTTTTACCGAATTAACAGTATTTTCACAGCTTGTCTTTTTGCCGTCGCCGTATGCATAAGCAAGACAAAGCTGCTGTTCCTGACTGCCGACATAACCTCCGTTTGCCGAATAGACGGTAACATCGGTCATAGTATCACGTGAGATATTTATCATAGATATTTTGCCTGTTTTTGTGTCAACTGCAAACAAAACAATAACATCCGCTTGTCCGCCTGTTCCATTAACTTCGGTTTCTTCAAGCTCACGCTTGTCTACACCCATAAAAAGAATACTTGTAATATTTTTGTTATACTCATACGTCTTTCCGTTATAGACTACAAATTCACCCTGATTTTGTGTTTCCACACCCTGCGGTGCAGTTATGCTGTAGTCTTTTTCAAACAGCTCGCTGCTGCCTTTTATAAAAAGATATGTATATGTTCCGACAACAAGCAATATAAGCCCAAGAAGTACGCATCCAATACTTAAAAGCACTTTTTTCAGTCGTTTTTTCTTTTTGCGAGGAGTCGATTGGCTGTGTGATTTTGATTTATGCTTTTTGGTTTTATGCGGTTTTGTAAAAACATAATCGTTAAAGTCATCGTCTATTGTTTTTTCATCATTTTTAACTGGACTCCGCTCACCTTCAAGTCTGATACATTCATCACTGTTGACTGCATTTGGCTTTGCTTCAACGCTGTCATCGGAAATCGCATTAACATTTTCATCATTTTGTTTGTTCGTCATTAATCAGTACCCCCTGAAAGAGATAACGTCCTTCACCACTGTTAAGACACGTGCTTAACACAACAATATTGTCATCAATATCAAGACTAACCCCTTCTCGCGTGTTACTGCTAACAGAACGGGGATTTGAAATCATATTAAGGAAATCTTCAAAAACTTTATCATCGGAAAAATCAAACGAGTTCATAATATGCCTGTCATCATACACAAATGCAGACACAACCTCATATGTCAGCTTACGGTTTTCAGTATAAATATAGAAATATTTATTATCGTCAAAAAAATCTTTATCGCTGAATTTATGAAGATTTGCAAACATTGAGCCGTCAGCCATATTGTGACCGTAGAGCACAGTTACCCTGTCGTCAAAATCCTTTGAGTTGCAAAACTGCGAATATATCGCTCCTGAGTAGCTGTAGTTCTTGTAAATGTCGTGATCAAGATAAAAGTTATCATCAGTTGCGTGACGGCAAACAGGATAGTTGATGTTCGTATTTGGAATGTAAATCCACGCATAAATATCAGGATTTTGCTTTATAAGCGAATCAAAATCAACCGGATTCTCAGCCTTTTTTACGTTGATTTCAGCAGGAGCAGTTATTTCAGTATTGCTCTGGTTACCCGATAATTCTCCTGCGTAGGAGCTTGCTATATTATTATATTCTTTTTTGTTTTCACTGTTAAGCACACCCTTTATTACAACATAAGCGCATGCACACAAAAAAATAATTGCAAAAAGAACAATTATAGAAATTAAAACAATATTCTTTTTTCTTTTCATCAAATTATCACCCGACAATTCATAGGAAAACGAAGTATTGATGCTTATTTGGCGAGCATTTTATCAAATATTTGATAACAAATTTTCTGCGCACTCCACCGGAAATATTCTAACATTATTTTAATATCCTGTCAATAATTTGATAAAAATATAACTATTCTCTAATAATTTTATGCGTAAAGTAACAACGCTCTTTGTGACAAATCATTAAAGTTTTCTTAAAATAAAACAGCCTCCGCAACTGTGCGAAGGCTGAACTTTCAAAAATTTAATTATTTGCTTTTGTTTGTTCTGACAAGCATTACTACTGCGGCACCGCAAGCGGCAATTGAAAGCATAATCACTGCATAGGGAAGCACATCGTTAGCACCTGTCTTTGGCGAGGTTGTATTGCCGTCTCTATTTACTGTACCTGTTTCAACAACAGAAGAACCTGTCTTTTTAAAGTAAGGTTTTACCTTAATATCACTTGAAATAACAAGATCCATCTCTTCGTCTGTCAGCTTGTTATCAGTTGTGTAAGAACCGTCAATATCCCAGTGGTCAAAAACATAGCCGGGATTCGGATTTGGTTTAATGTGAACTACCTGATTACCGTCTTCATCAATATCGGTTGTAAATTCGTAGCTACCTGAACCGCCCTCACTCGGAATAACGTCAACTTCGTACCTAAAAGTAGTTGCAGGAGCAGTAGTAGCAACAGGGCTTATTACATCTGTATCAGCGGCGAAAGCCGGAATTGAAGTAAATGCAACCATTAAAACTGCAAATAACGCAGAAACAATTTTTTTCATTTTTGTATCCTCCTATTTAAATACTACTTAAAATAGATAATCACAACATATTACTATTTTCAAAATCAAATAAATTATATCATATATTTTTAGGTGTGTAAATAGTCAAATTAAAGAAATTCTATTTAATTTTGTACAATTTTTTACAGATTTTCTCGTCATAATGTCAAATTACTTTAAAAATCGAGCCGTTTCTATTGCATAAACACAGACGTAATTGTATAATAGGCTTATAAATGCAGCATCTTCTTTGAAAGGATTTTTTATATGAATATTGCTCAGCTCCAGCAAAAAATAATCGAACTCAAAAAAGAAAAAGACGTGTGTATTCTTGCACACAGCTATCAAGCTCACGAAATTCTTGAAATTGCCGATTACACCGGTGACAGCTACAAGCTTAGCGTTGACGCAAGCAAGGTTAAAAACAAAAACATTCTTATGTGTGGGGTACGCTTTATGGCTGAAACCTGCAAAATTCTTTCTCCCGAAAAGAAAGTTTATCTTGCTCAGCCGACAGCAGGCTGTAGTATGGCTGACCAGATGGACAAACAGCTTATTTCGCAGGTAAAGGAGATGTACCCCGATTACGCAGTAGTCGCTTACATCAACACTACTGCTGATTTAAAAACAATCTGCGATGTCTGCGTAACAAGCTCTTCCGCCGTTAAAATAGTAAACAATATGTCCGAAAAGAATATTCTCTTTATACCCGACTGCAATCTCGGCGACTATGTTGCAAAGCAGTGCTCCGATAAAAACATCAAGCTCCTAAACGGCGGTTGTCCGATTCATGCATGCGTAAACACCGAAGATGTAAAAAAAGCAAAGGAAATGCATCCTAACGCAGAGCTTCTTGTTCACCCCGAATGCACTCCCGAAGTCGTTGCTATGGCTGACTATGTCGGTTCAACATCGGGAATAATGGATTATGCGCTTAATTGTGACAAGAAAGATTTTATCATCGGTACGGAAATCAGCATTGCAGAACATTTGCAGTATATGTGTCCTGACAAGAATTTTTACATTCTTAGTCAAAAGCTCATATGCTCCAATATGAAAGCAACCACACTTGCTGATGTTTACAACTGTCTTGCAGGCAAGGGCGGCGAGGAGATTATTCTTGATGATAAAACAATAACAGACGCTAAAAAATGTATTGACGAAATGATTAGGCTCGGTTGATAATATAGTATGGCAAAGAAAGCATTAATTGCGATGAGCGGCGGAGTTGACAGCTCCGTAGCCGCTTATCTTATAACACAACAGGGATTTGAGTCAACGGGAATTACTCTCAAGCTTTTTGACAATGAAGATGTCGGCGAAAAGAAAGAAAAGGCTTGCTGTTCGCTCGATGACATTGACGACGCACGATGCGTCTGCTACAAATTAGGTATTCCCTACTATGTATATAATTTTAAAGACAGCTTTAAGGAAAATGTAATTTCACGCTTTATAAGCGCATATGAAAACGGCACAACGCCGAATCCGTGCATTGACTGCAACAGATACATCAAATTTGAAAAACTGATGCGCAGAGCAGAGGAGCTTGAATTTGATTATGTTGTTACCGGTCATTACGCAATTATTGAATACAACTCTGAAACCAATCGGTATATGCTGAAAAAATCGGCTGATTCTTCAAAAGACCAAAGTTACGTGTTGTATTCACTGACTCAGAAACAGCTTGCAAAAACTTTGTTTCCGCTTGGCAATATGACTAAGGAACAAACACGTAAAATTGCCGAAAAGTTCGGACTTATCAATGCGCACAAGCATGACAGTCAGGATATTTGCTTTGTTCCCGACGGTGACTACGCAAAATTTATTGAACAATATACAGGCAAAAAATATCCGCACGGAAGCTTTGTTGACGAAAGCGGAAATGTTCTGGGTGAACACAAGGGTATTATCCGCTATACGGTAGGTCAGCGAAAGGGACTTGGACTTGCTCTGCCTCACCCCATGTATGTAAAGAAAAAAGACCTCGACAAAAACGAGGTCATTCTGTGCGACAACATCGGACTTTTCTCACGCGAGCTTTATGCGACCGACATTAACCTTATTTCCTGCGACAGAATCGACAAGCCTATAAAGGTTAAAGCAAGGGTAAGATACAATCAAGCAGAGCAGAGCGCAGTTGCAGAACAGATTGACGAAAACACTCTGCATATTACATTTGACGAACCGCAGAGAGCAATCTCCTACGGTCAGGCTGTGGTACTTTATGACGGCGATTATGTTGTCGGCGGCGGTACGATTTGTCCTAAACCTTAAAAAGGCAACATTATCAAAAGGAAGTGCCAAAGATGAAAAGTCCTGAATTAATTGTAATGCTTACATATAATGACTGTACGGTAAAAAACGCCCACGAAATATTTGAACAATGCAAAAACTCTAAGGCAAAATTTTGGGGATTTAAAGAAGCACCGCTTCCACTATCGCAGATGAAAAAGCTCTATGCCTTAATGAAGGAATGCGGCAAAACAACAGTTCTTGAGGTCGTTGCATATACGGAAAGCGAATGTATTGAAGGCGCAAAAAAGGCTGTTGAATGCGAATGTGACATTCTTATGGGAACAATGTATTTTGACTCTGTGAATGAATTGTGCAAAGAAAACAATCTAAAATATATGCCGTTTGTCGGAAAGGTTTCGGACAGACCATCGGTGCTTGAGGGCACTATTCAGGGAATGATTGACGAGGCAAACAGCTACCTGAAAAAAGGTGTTTACGGCTTTGATTTATTAGGCTACAGATTTACAGGTGACGCTGTACTTCTAAATAAAGAGTTTGTTTCAAAAATTAATGCTCCCGTTTGCATTGCAGGAAGTGTAAACAGCTATCAAAGACTTGACGAACTAAAAGATGCTTCCTCCTGGGCGTTCACTATCGGAAGCGCATTTTTTGAAAACAAATTCGGCGGAACTTTCTGTGAACAAATTGATAAGGTATGCGAATATATGAAATAAAGGCAGGAAAATCCTGCCTTTTTGTTTACTCTTTTATCAGTTCTTTCGGAATCAAATCGTAGTCAAACAACACTTCGGAGTGATTATCTAAAACAAGTTCTTTGCTTATTTCCTCTCCTGTTGCCTTATCAATAACTCGTTTGTATATCTTTGAAATTCGATAATACTTATCCTTCTCCTTTTTAAAGTGATGATTTTCCTCAACAAGCTCATAGCTCCACGGAAATTCTTTTTCACTTCTAAGTTCTGCATAAAGCTTTTCGTTTTCGCACCAGACAAGGAGCTGAATATTCTGATCCGTATTATTCTTAAATCTGTAATCAATATTGTTATAGCTGATGCAGGTTCCCGTGCCAAACGGAATTCGTTTTTCTCCGTCAGGAGCAAGCGCATCGGAATGACTGTGAAACTCGGTTACTTCCAAGGGACTGTGTAAAACAAGCAGATGAATTGTGTTGCTGAGATTGCAAAGTCCTCCGCCGATTCCGGGTTCAATTTTGTTTCCTACCAGAACACGTCCGTCCTTATAGCCTTTTCGTTTTGTTGTCTTTCCAACTGTTTTCCAAAATGAAAACACCTCACCCGGATGAATTATAATTCCGTTGATTTTTTCGCACGACAGCTTAATGTTTACCGCTTTGTTTTCCTGAAGCGTTATATCAATTCCCTTGCCTCTTTTTATAAGATTTGAACTGTGGCTCGAAACAACAACAGGCAGTTTTTCATTATGAATTGTTTTGGCAAACTTCTCGTTTCCTGTCATATTCTTTATATGACGTTTTAAAACCTCTTTTTGCAAAGAAATTGCGTAGCAGGTGGGATTAATTTCGCAAAAAAGCTTATCCTTATTCCACAACATCTATCTTTACCTCTCTTTTATACTAATATCGCCCAGCCTGTTTTTGCAGGCTTTATTAATTGCATAAAATTTCAGTACTATTTTTTCGAGATTTCTTTTTATCCCGATTTTTCCTCCGTCATAGTAACCTATGTATTTTACAAGTATATTATCAATTCCGCACTTGTTTGCTCCGTAAATATCGGTAAAAATCTGGTCGCCGATATAAACAACCTTATCTTTTTCAATATTCAGCATTTCAAGCGCTTTGTAAAAGCCATCCGGCTTAGGCTTATCTGCATCACACACATAAAGCGAATTGATATTTTTTAGAAATCTCGTTACTCTTTCCTCATCATTATTTGACAGAAGAAGTGTTCTAAGCCCTATGCCCTGAATTTTCGTCAACAGCTCGTCTGTTTCCTTAGTTGAATCATCGCCGTGTGGCACAAGCGTATTGTCAATATCAAAAATAATTCCTCGGTATCCCTTTTTATACAGCTTTTCATAATCTATAGTAAAAACGCTTTCAACGTATTCAAAAGGGTAAAATACTTTAAACATTAAACCACCCATTTTTCTATAATTCTACATAAATTTTCATTATGTGTCAATAGCCTGAAAAAACAGAAAACAGCCGATACACCTCAACGGGTTAATCGGCTGTTTGAATTTTTGTAAATTAAAGATTAGAAAGAAGCTTTTTGATTCTCTCAACAGCTTCAATTGTATTTTCTCTGTCACCGAAAGAGGTAAGGCGGAAGTAGCCTGCGCCGTTTTCGCCGAAGCCTTCACCGGGAGTACCTACTACGTTTGCCTCTTTTAGGAGCAAGTCAAAGAATTCCCAGCTTCCCATATTATTGGGACATTTAAGCCAGATGTAGGGCGAGTTTGTGCCACCTGTATAGTAAATTCCAAGTTCATCAAGTGCAGAAGCAATAATTCTTGCATTCTCCTGATAGTAAGAAATGTTTTCTTTAATCTGCTTCTGACCTTCCTCGCTGAATACAGCCGCAGCAGCGCACTGTACGGGCCACGAAACACCGTTGAACTTAGTTGCCTGACGGCGGTACCATGTAGCATAAATGTTGTGGCCGTCACGCTCAAGCTCCTTTGGAATAATTGTATAACCGCAGCGTGTGCCTGTAAAGCCTGCTGTCTTAGAAAGCGAGCACATTTCAATTGCGCACTTTCTTGCGCCCTCAATTGCAAAGATTGAACGGGGCAAGTCCTCGGTAATAAATGCCTCGTAAGCCGAGTCATAAAGAATGATTGCGTCATTTTCAAGAGCGTAGTCAACCCACATTTTGAGCTGTTCTGCATTGTAAGCAGAGCCTGTGGGGTTGTTGGGGGAGCAAAGGTAGATTATGTCAGCCTTTACACTCTTGTCGGGAAGAGCAGCAAATCCGTTTTCCTCGTTAGACGCTGCATAAACAATCTTTCTTCCTGCCATAATGTTCGAGTCAACATATACGGGATAAACAGGGTCTGTTACCAACACAACATTGTCCTTGTCAAAAATGTCGCCAATATTGCCGCAGTCGGATTTTGCACCATCTGAAACGAAGATTTCATCGGCAGAAACTGTTACGCCAAAGCTTTTGTAGTAATTGGAAACAGCTTCTCTCAAAAAAGCATAACCTTCGTAGTCGGGATAACCCTTAAAGGTATCCTTGTGAGCCAAATCCTCTGCGCCTTTCTTCATTGCTTCAATTACAACAGGAGCAAGAGGAAGTGTTACATCGCCGATTCCGAGTTTGATAATTTTCTTATCGGGGTTTGCTTTTGCAAATTCGGCAGTCTTTTTTGCAACATCTGCAAAAAGGTAGTTAGGCACAAGGTTGTCAAAATTCTTGTTTATCTTCAATTTTATCATCCCTTAACATTTAGTTTATCATTTTCAGGGCTGTAAAACACACCCTGCATTAATATCGTATGGAATAACTATTACTTTTCAAGTGACGCCTTTATAAATTCTCTGAAAAGCGGATGCGCACGGTTGGGACGTGACTTAAATTCAGGATGATACTGAACGCCCACATAGAAGCGGTTTTCGGGAATTTCAACAGCCTCAACAAGAAGTCCGTTGGGAGATGTGCCGGTAATTTTCATACCTGCATTCTCAATTTCTTCTCTGAAATCATTGTTAAACTCGTAACGATGGCGGTGGCGTTCGGAAACTTCTTTTGTTCCGTAAGCCTTTTCCATCATTGAGCCTTCCTTGATTACACAGGGATATGCGCCAAGTCGCATTGTACCGCCCATATTTTCAATTCCGAGCTGTTCGGGCATAAGGTCAATTACGTTGTGCTTGCCGTCAGCAGCAAACTCGCCGCTGTTTGCATCATCATAGCCGAGAACATTTTTAGCATACTCGATAACGGCTGTCTGCATACCAAGGCAGATTCCAAGGTACGGAATGTTATGCTCACGTGCATACTGAGCCGCCATAACCTTGCCCTCAACGCCACGGTTTCCAAAACCGCCGGGAACAAGTATTCCGTCAACATCGCCCAAAAGCTCGTCAACCTTGTATTTTGTGATAAGTTCGCAGTCAACCCACTTGATTTCAACATCTGCTCCGTTTTCATAACCGCCGTGACGGAGCGCCTCGGCAACAGAAAGATATGCGTCGTGAAGTGCAACATACTTTCCGCAAAGTGCAATTTTGCACTTCTTAGTACGGCTGTTAATTCTGTCGAGCATTTCTTCCCACTCGGTAAGGTCGGGTTTTTTGTCAACAGCAATATTCAGTTCTCTGCAAACTACGTTTGAGAAATTGCTCTTTTCAAGCATAAGCGGTGCCTGATAAAGTGTGGGAAGTGTAATATTTTCAATTACGCAGTCAGGCTTTACGTTGCAGAAAAGCGCAATCTTGTTAAAGATGCTCTCCTCAAGCGGTTCATCGCAGCGAAGAACAATAATATCGGGATTAATGCCGAGCGAACGCAGTTCCTTTACGGAATGCTGTGTAGGCTTTGATTTATGCTCCTCACTGCCCTTGATATAGGGCACGAGAGTTACGTGAATAAAAATACTGTTTTCTCTGCCGACTTCAAGCGAAACCTGACGGATTGCCTCCAAGAACGGCTGACTTTCAATATCTCCCACTGTTCCGCCGATTTCGGTAATAACCACGTCAGCGTTTGTTTTTTCGCCAACATTGTATATAAAAGACTTAATTTCGTTTGTAATGTGAGGGATAACCTGAACAGTCTTGCCAAGGTAGTCGCCTCTGCGCTCCTTTTCGAGAACGTTTGAGTAAACCTTACCTGTTGTGAGGTTAGAATACTTGTTTAAATCCTCGTCAATGAAACGCTCGTAGTGACCGAGGTCGAGGTCGGTTTCTGCACCGTCCTCGGTAACATAAACCTCGCCGTGCTGATAAGGACTCATTGTGCCGGGGTCAACGTTTATATACGGGTCAAGCTTTTGAGCAACAATTTTAAGACCTCTTGCCTTTAAAAGTCTGCCGAGTGATGCGGCTGTAATGCCTTTTCCAAGACCAGATACAACGCCGCCGGTAACAAATATATACTTTTTATTCTTCTTAATTTCCACAGTCTACACCTCAACCTCTCCGTCGAATACTTTTTCAGCGTTGCCTGTCATATATACCGTATCATCGGTATAGTTAATGATAAGGTCGCCGCCGATGAGTTTAACTTTGATGTCCTCGCCCTTTTTGCAGAAACCGTTTTCGCAGGCTGCAACGGCAACGGCGCATGCGCCTGTTCCGCAAGCCCATGTTTCGCCCGAGCCTCTCTCCCATACTCTCATCTTGATTGTATGCTCGTCAAGAACTGTTACAAACTCTGTGTTCACTCTTTCGGGGAACAGCTTGTTAAGCTCAAATTCAGGACCCACATTTTCAATGTCAAGGTCGTCAATATCATCCATAAATACAACGCAGTGCGGATTGCCCATAGATACACAAGTAATGTTATAATCCTTGCCGCCGATTTTAACAGCTTCGTTGACTACCTTATCCTTGTCTATTGCAACAGGAATTTCCTTGGGATCAAGGATTGCCTTGCCCATATCAACTCTGAGTCTTGTAACCTCGCCGTCTGCTGTGAATGCCTTTAATTTCTTAATTCCGCTGAGTGTTTCAACGGTGATTTCATCTTTTTCATTGTAATCAATCATTCCGTGGTCATAGAGGAACTTGCCTACGCAGCGAATACCGTTGCCGCACATTTTGCCCTCTGAGCCGTCACGGTTATACATCTTCATCTTTGCGTCTGCAACTTTGGACGGGCAAACAAGGATAATACCGTCGCCGCCGATTCCGAAATGTCTGTCGGAAAATCTTACGGCAAGTGCTTCGGGATTGTTGATTTCCTGATCAAAGGTGCTGAAATAAATGTAATCATTACCAATGCCCTGCATCTTGGTAAACTTCAGCATTAGCTTTTCCTCCCTCATATTGTTGATGTCAATAAGCTCCGTGCTGTGCTGTGAGTAGTGACTCTTGAGGCAGTCGGCAAGTGCATTAGCCGTATCAAGAGAAGTAAGACACGGAATGTTTCTTTCAACGGTTTTTCTGCGAATTTTAACAGAATCTCTTGATGGAATTCTGCCCTTTGCAGAGGTTGAAATAACATACTGAATCTTGCCCGACTCAATAAGAGTAAGCGTGTTGCTTGTATTTGATTCGTGGATTTTCTTAACGCCTACAGCGTCAATACCAAACTTTTTAAGCACCTCGGCTGTTCCCTCGGTAGCATAGATAGTAAATCCAAGGTCATAATATTTCTTTGCAATTTCACCGATTTCGGCTTTGTCTGAATTGCGGACTGTGATAAACACGCCGCCCTTTTTGTTCATTTTATAGCCTGCGCCGATAAGACCTTTGTACAAAGCCTCTTCAAGCGTAGCCGCAATGCCCAATACCTCGCCTGTTGACTTCATTTCGGGTCCGAGGTGGTTATCAACATTTATAAGCTTTTCAAAGCTGAATACGGGAACCTTAACTGCAATGTATGGACTCTTTCTGTAAAGTCCTGTTCCGTAGCCCATATCCTTCAGCTTTTCTCCGAGCATAGCTCTTGTTGCAAGGTCAACCATAGGCACGCCTGTAACCTTGCTTATATACGGAATAGTACGTGAAGAACGAGGGTTAACCTCGATTACGTACAGCTCGTCCTTGTAGATTAGGTACTGAATATTTACAAGTCCCTTAGTTTTCAGTTCAATTGCGAGGTTTTTGGAGCTTTCTATAATAATCTGAGTCATTTCATCGGACAGATTCCAAGCAGGATAAACTGCAATTGAGTCGCCCGAATGAACTCCTGCACGCTCAATATGCTCCATAATACCCGGTATTAAGATGTCCTCGCCGTCGCAGATTGCGTCAACCTCAATTTCTGTACCCATAAGGTATTTATCAATAAGAATCGGGTTTTCAATATTCTGCGCAAGGATAATAGCCATATATTCCTTAACGTCGTCCTCGTTGAAGGCGATAATCATATTCTGTCCGCCGAGGACGTATGACGGACGAAGAAGTACGGGATAGCCGATTTTTGAAGCAACATCAAGTGCCTCATCGGTTGTCATTACTGTAACACCCTTAGGACGTTTAATTTTATATTTTTCAAGAAGTTCGTCAAAACGCTCTCTGTCCTCAGCCATATCGATTGCATCGTATGAAGTACCGAGGATATTAACTCCGTTGTCGCTTAAAAACTTTGTAAGCTTGATAGCAGTCTGACCGCCGAATGCGACAACTACGCCGAAAGGCTTTTCGGTTTTAATGATGCCCATAACGTCCTCGGTTGTGAGCGGTTCAAAGTAAAGTCTGTCGGCTGTATCAAAGTCGGTTGAAACCGTTTCGGGGTTGTTGTTTACAATTACAACATCATAGCCTGCTTTTTTGAGCGCCCATACACAGTGAACGGAAGCGTAGTCAAACTCGATGCCCTGACCGATTCTGATAGGACCTGAGCCAAATACGATAACGGTTTTTTTGCCGTCGGCACGTTCTTTAATAAACTCCTCCGCCTCGTTTTCTTTATCAAAAGTAGAATAGAAGTAGGGTGTTTCTGCGGCAAACTCTGCGGCACAGGTATCAACCATTTTGTAAACGGGAACAAGGGGATTTTCTACCTTTTTGCCTGTGATTTCTTCAATTGTCTTGTCAAGGAAGCCGATGTTCTTTGCACGCACATAGAGTTCCTCGGTAAGCTCGCCGTCTTTAAGTTCGTTTTCAACAGCAATAATATTTTTAAGCTTTTCAAGGAACCATTCGTCAATCATAGTAACCGAATGGATTTCATCAACGGTAATTCCTCTTTTTAAAGCCTCGTAAACACAGAAAATTCTTCTGTCATCGCACACGCTGAGTCTGTCATAAACAGATGCATTTGAAAGCTCGGCAAACTCTTTGTCGTCAAGCGTATTGTGCGAAATTTCCGCACCTCTGACAGCTTTCATAATTGCCTGCTCAAAGGTGGGAGCAATAGCCATAACCTCGCCTGTTGCCTTCATCTGTGTGCCGAGGGTACGCTTTGCGTATACAAATTTATCGAAAGGCCATTTAGGGAATTTTACAACAACGTAGTCGAGCGCAGGCTCAAAGCAAGCGTAGGTTGTACCCGTAACGGCATTTTTAATTTCGTTTAATGTGTAACCGATTGCAATTTTAGCCGCAACCTTGGCTATAGGATAACCTGTTGCCTTTGATGCAAGTGCAGAAGAACGTGATACACGGGGGTTAACCTCAATTACTGCATATTCAAAGGTTTCGGGATTGAGCGCAAACTGACAGTTACAGCCGCCCTCTACCTTGAGTGCGGAAATAATATTGAGAGCCGCACTTCTGAGCATCTGATATTCCTTGTCGGCAAGAGTAACAGTCGGCGCAATTACGATTGAGTCGCCTGTGTGAACGCCAACGGGGTCGAAGTTTTCCATTGAGCAAACAGTGATTACGTTGCCGTCGCTGTCACGCATAACTTCAAACTCAATTTCTTTCCAGCCTGAAATGCACTTTTCAACAAGCACCTGAGTAATAGGAGAAAGCTCAAGACCGTTTGATGTAATTTCACGCAGTTCTGTTTCGTTTTCAACAATACCGCCGCCTGTGCCGCCCAGTGTAAATGCAGGACGGATAATTACGGGGTAGCCGATTTCATCTGCAAACTTAACAGCCGATTCAACGTCGTTTACAACTGTTGAGGGAATACACGGCTGACCTATTGACTCCATTGTATCTTTAAAGAGTTGTCTGTCCTCTGCTTTGTCAATTGTTTCGGGGTTAGCACCCAATAGCTTTACGCCGTACTTATCAAGGAAGCCCTCCTTTGCAAGCTGCATTGAAAGGGTAAGACCTGTCTGACCGCCGAGGGTCGAAAGCAAACTGTCTGGACGTTCCTTTTTGATTATTCTCTTGACGGTTTCAAGAGTAAGAGGCTCGATATATATCTTATCAGCCATTGCGTTGTCTGTCATAATTGTAGCAGGGTTTGAGTTTACAAGAATAACCTCAAGACCCTCCTCTTTAAGTGCGCGGCAAGCCTGTGTGCCTGCATAGTCAAATTCGGCAGCCTGTCCGATTACAATAGGACCCGAGCCGATTACCATAACTCTTTTAATATCCTGTTTGAGTGGCATATAATCATTCCTTATCCAAATTTTATCGGTTGTGTTACGTATTTATTCTTACTTGTTTTTGTTTTCTTTTATCATATTTATAAAGCGGTCGAATAAAAATGCCGTATCAAGCGGTCCGCCGCAGGCTTCGGGGTGGAACTGTACCGAAAACGCAGGCATATTCGTATAGTTTACGCCCTCACATGTATTGTCGTTGCCGTTTACAAAACTAACAACACCGTTTTCGGGCATACTGTCGCTTACAACTGCGTAGCCGTGGTTCTGTGAGGTAATATAAACTCTGCCTGTTGCAATTTCCTTTGCAGGTTGGTTTGCACCTCTGTGACCGTATTTAAGCTTTTCGGTTTTTGCACCCTGTGAAAGTGCAAGAAGCTGATGACCGAGACAGATTCCGAAAATCGGAATTTTGTGCTCGCACAGCTTTTTAAGCTCATTAATAATTTTTGTATTCTTTGCAGGGTCTCCCGGTCCGTTTGAAAGCATAATGCCGTCGGGATTCATTGCAATAATTTCATCAGCCGTTGTGTTTGCGGGCACAACTGTTATGTTACAGCCACGCTTTACAAGTTCTCTGCCGATATTGTGCTTTGCGCCAAAGTCCATAAGCACAACATTTAGCTCAGGATTTTCAGCATTGAAACTTTCGTTTTGCTTTGTGGTAGTGTTTTCAACTGCGTCTGTGATAACATAGTTTTTGATTTCTGCAAGCTCGCCTTCGGTGTAATCGGGAGAATAGCTGATTTTGCAGTTCATAACGCCGTATTCACGCACGATTCTTGTAAGCGCACGGGTGTCTATTCCGTAGATTCCGGGGATTCCGGATTCTTTTAAAAAGGTGTCAAGATCACCCTCACAACGGAAATTAGAGGGAACTTGGCACCATTCTCTAACAATATAGCCCTTAAGCGACGGAGAGTCACTTTCAAAATCGGAGGGAATTACCCCGTAATTTCCGATTAAAGGGAATGTCTGAATAACCACCTGACCAAAATAGCTTGGGTCGGTGAGTGTTTCAAGATAACCTGTCATAGCTGTGGTAAAAACAAGTTCTCCCGTAGTTTCTTTTTCAGCACCAAATGCCTTGCCTTCAAAGACTGTGCCGTTTTCAAGAATTAAGTACGCCGCACGGCTCATAAAAACACATTCCTTTCAAAAATTCACTTCATATTTCAGTTTTCATAGGTCTGAATAACCTGCTTGGCAACCTGAAGCTTGCTTATACGCAAGTCCATAGCCTGCTTTTCAAGATAGCGGTGCGCCTGAATTTCAGACATATTAAGGCAGGAAATAAGCAGAAATTTTGCTCTGTTGATGATTTTCATATCCTCAACCATATGCCTCAGCTTTTCGTTTTCTTCCGTCACGCAAAGCATTCTCATACGAAAGCATTCCGTAAACTGAAGAAAATGGTGAAAAAGATGTTTGTTTACAGGCTTTGCAATTACTAAAACTCCGTGTTCGGTCAAAAGGTCGTTGACATCGTCGGCGTTTTTTTGCGGAACGATAATTACAACACTCGACCTTGTGGTTTTTGCAAAGTGTTCGGACAATTCAATACCCGTTTCCTCCTCTAAAGGAGCATTTATACATATAAGATCAAATTCATCTTTTTCAACAAGTTTCCTTGCCGTTTTGGCGGTAATTGAAACAGAAATGTTTGTGTACCCCTCACTGCGAAGAAGTTCGGACAGTGAAGCTGCACTCTGTTCAGAGCGTGAAACCAACAAAGCTTTTTTCAAATCTACCACCACCGCTGTATTGTCTCATTCATCTTATTATTGTACAAGATTTATAGCGATTCAAATTTACATAAAGGAATTATTATAAAAGATTTTTTTAACCTTTACATTAACTGAATTTTTTCTGCAAGTCTTGTTAAATAAACGATAATTTAGTGGAGTGTGGAGTGTGGAGTTTTGGTCGAGTGGATAGGTTGCAATAATTCATAAGTTTAATGCCCAAATTAATTTATATGCGGAGCTGCCGGTCGAGTACCTCGACCGACCATCAATTGTTAATTGTAAATTGTTCTGTCGAATACCTCGGCAGGTAAATTTTAAAGAAAAAGTGCTATAGTTAAAAAATAAATATAGATGAAGTAAAGTTGTATCTTGCGTTAGAGTCTGATTAATGTCTGACTCCCGAAATACCGATGTTTATTTCAAAACCGATCCTTAGGGCGTTTAAAAAGGGCATTTAAAAAGAGGCTGTAAAAACAGCCCCTTTGTCTGAATTATTTTGCATTCTGCGGTAAAGCATACTTTTGCTTGTATGCCTTGTAGTCTGCATTGTACTGAATATCATCGGAATTTTTAAGCTCGTGGAGATACTCGTGAGCCTCATATCCGTTGCGGTTAATCTCAATAACGCCGATTGCAATGTTTGAACAGTGGTCTGACACACGTTCAATGTTAGTAATCAAGTCGGAGAAAATAAAGCCGAGCTCAATTGTACATTCGCCGTTTGTAAGACGTCTTACGTGGGCTTCCTTGAGCTTATCACGAAGCCTGTCGATAACCTGTTCAAGAGGCTCAACCTTTGCTGCAAGTTTTACATCGTTATTGATAAAGGCAAGCGTTGCATTGTTGATAATTTCCATTAATGCAGCTACCATTACTTCAAGACCCTCTCGTGCCTTATCGGAGAAATTAACCTTTTTATCTTCAATTTCCTTAGCAACCTGCATAATATTTACTGCGTGGTCGCTTATTCTCTCAAAATCTCCGATTGTATGAAGCACAAGCTGAACCATTTTGCTGTCCTTTTCGGAAAGAGGCTTTTGGCTGAGTTTGACAAGATACGTTGAAATTGCATCCTCGTAAGAATCAATCATATCTTCGTTATCTCTTATCGTTTCCGCAACTTTTTCATTGTACTCTTCAAAAAGCTCAAGCGAACCGAGGAGTGTGCCCTCTGAAAGACGTGCCATTTTTGTACTTAAAGATAATGCTCTTTCGGTTGCAATTGAAGGAGTGTTGAGGAAACGCTCGTCCAGAAACGGAGTCTGAATATCGTCCTCGCTGTCACGGATTGTAAAGCAAGCGAGCTTTTCAAGCTGTTTGCTGAACGGAAGAAGAAGTCCTGTTGCAAGAAGGTTAAATACTGTATGAATAACTGCAATATTTGCAGGGTTTACAATATCGTCAAGGAATCCGAAGTTCAGGAATGCATTAGCACCATAGAACAGAACACAGATTATAATTGTACCGATTATATTAAAGTAGAGGTGCACAAAAGCAGCACGCTTTGCGTTCTTCTTTGCCCCGATACAGGAGAGTAGTGCTGTGACACACGTACCGATGTTCTGTCCCATTACAATTGGAATAGCCATTGAATAGTTTATAGCACCTGTTGAAGAAAGTGCCTGCAAAATGCCAACAGACGCACTTGAACTTTGAATAACCGCCGTTAATAGCGCACCGGTGAGTATGCCGAGGAACGGATTCTGGAATGCGGTAAGAATGCTTGTAAATGCAGGTTCGTCTGCAAGAGGCTCAACTGCACCGCTCATCATACTCATACCTACCATAAGAACTGCAAAACCGACAAAAATTGAACCGAGATTTTTCTTTGAGTCCTTTTTGCAGAACATCAAAAGAATAATACCAATAAAAGCAAATACAGCAGAGAATGACGAAGGCTTAAGCAGTTTCATAAACATACTGTCGCCTTCAATTCCCGAAAGGCTCAAAATCCATGAGGTAATTGTAGTGCCGACATTTGCACCCATTATGATGCCAATAGCTTGCCTTAGCTTCATTATACCCGAGTTTACAAAGCCGACAACCATTACTGTTGTTGCCGATGAAGATTGTATAACAGCAGTTACCGCTGCACCGAGCAAAAAGCCTTTGAGCGTGCTGTTTGTCATTTTTTCAAGAGTTTTTTCGAGCTTTCCACCCGAGAATTTTTCAAGACCGTCGCCCATTGTATTCATTCCGTAGAGAAAAAGGGCAAGACCGCAAAGAAGTTGCAATATTGAAAATAAATCCATAAATTCCTTACTCTCCTTTATAACACAAATCATATATAAGCAACGTAATGCATTTGTAAACGAATTGTAAAAAGTATGTAAAGTTTGACAATTTCGTCAATTGTTCGTAATTTTTTTGTAAAGCAAACATATTTTTATATGTTAATAACCTTAACGATAATCTGAATCAATTTGCGTACAAAAAATTAATAAAATATATTGTGATTTGTACTTAATGTATGATATAATGTATTATATACATAGTTCAAATAAACTAAAATTAATTTAAAAGGAAAATACTAATGGATAAGCTTATGAAAATTGATAACAAAAAAGCCGGCATTATTCTTTCTGTTATAATTATTCTCAGCCTTGCAATCAGCACATTTTATATGGCAGCAAAGCAGGGCTTTCACGAGGACGAGCTGTTGACCTATAATCTTGCAAACTCATCAAAGCAATTAAACGTTGACGGAGACTGGAATAATCCCGAGGACTTCAATGAATATCTTACCGTGAGCGAAGATCATCGTTTCGACTATGCTCAGGTTTATGAAAATCAGATTATTGACGCATCTCACCCGCCGCTTTATTATGCGCTGGTGCATACTGTATGCTCGCTGTTTCCGAATGTTTTCAGCAAGTGGCTTGCATATTCAATCAACATACTCGCTATGGCAGGCATACTTGTTCTGCTGTTTAAAATCGGCAAAAAGGTTACAGGCAATAATCTGTATGCGCTTATAGCCGCGGGCGCTTATGCGCTGAGCATTGCGTGCATTACGACTACAATTTATCTGCGAATGTATGCAACGCTTACGTTCTTTGTGCTTGCATTTTTGTATATGAGTCTTGTTATGTATGAAAAGAAAAACACGGTAAAGCTATCCGACTGTCTTATGCTTACGCTTATTGTAATTCTCGGCGTACTCACTCAGTACTATTTTATTTTGTTTGCAGGCTTAATCGGACTTGTTTTTCTTGTTTTCAAAATCAAGGAGAAAAACATCAAAGACCTTGTAAAATACATTATTGCCGCAGTTATCGGCGCAGTCATTGCACTTTGCATTTATCCGTACATTATCTCAAATGTACTCGGAGGCAACAGAGGTTTCGGCTCGCTTGACATATCCGGGCTTGAATTAGTCACCGTTTTTACATATGTTGTTTACAAACTCTGCACATATATTCAAATAATTTCAAAGGATTTGTTCTTAAATCAAATCTGGCTGTTTGCACTATGCTCGGTTTTTGCAGTCGGCGGCGGTATTTACTTCCGTTTTGTAAAAAAGCACAAGCTTAACCGCAAAGCTATGTTTATTATTATACCTGCTTTGGTTTATTTTATCGGAATCTCGCTTGTATCTCCGTTTAACAGCGACAGATACGTTATGGCTTCTCTTCCGCTGATTTCAATGCTGTTTACATTTGCATTTATTAAAATATTCGCGCTGATTAAAAATAAAAAAGTACGTCTTGTGCTTCCTGCAAGCATTGTGCTGGCAAGCGCAATAGCATTTTGTACGGTAACTCCGTACTACACCTACGGCAAAACAAATCTTTATAACACCAAAACAGACAACTGTGTGTTTATCGGAACAGCTATGCTTGAATGGAACAAGTGCATTGACAAGTTTATGAACTACGACAGCACAATGATTGTGCAAACCTCGCAAATGTCGAAAACACTCGGTGACGAGCTTGAAAGTTTTGCGAGCAACAGAGGTATTGTAACAAAAGGAAAAATTTCCGAACTTGCAAAGGCATATATGTTCAACGGCGACACTGGAAAAGAAACAAAAGACAGTATGTCGGCGCTGGCAAGTGATGAGAAACTTTCAAACCTTTCCGAGGTTACGGTTTACATTTCACGTCTTGCCGACAATGACAGCACTATAAAATACATTACGGAAAATACAGAATTTAAGAACCACGAACTTATTCAGGCTGACTACAGCTTTGACGATTTCTACAACTGGTACGATTATTTTGTTGAAACCGAGTCATACTGCAACGTCTACCGTTTTTATAAATAACGTGGCTCAGGATAAGGAATTAGGTGATAATTTTGCAAAAACAGGACAGACAAAACTCAATAGGAATTGCACTTTCCGGAGGCGGTCTACAGGGAATTGCCCACATCGGCGCAGTCAAGGCTCTTTACGAGCTTGGAATACACCCCCAATATGTTTCGGGAACAAGCTCCGGCGCCTGTATGGCGGCAATTATGGCGATGGGATTTACTGCCGAGGAAATGCGTGATTTGGCTAAGAAGCACTGGAAAACTCTTGCCGAAATTGACAACGGTCTGATTTTCAAGGCGCTTGCGCAGTTTATTCTCAACAAAAAAATCCAAAAGGACGGCATTAAATCGGGCGAGCTAATTTCTGACGTAATTAGAGAAATTATGGATATAAAAGGTATAAAAGGCTTTCGTGATTTGCCGATTAACCTTTCAATCTGCACAGTTGACACGCTGACAACAGACGAGTGTATTTTCACAACCGAGGACGAACATCTTGAAAATGAACATATACATTATATATGCGACGCACCGCTTGAAATTGCCGTTCGTGCAAGTATGTCGTTCCCTGCAATATACACAACCTGTACATACGACAAATACAATTTTATTGACGGCGGCTCAAAGGACAATCTGCCCGTAAAAATTTTGCGTGATATGGGTGTGGGCAAGGTGCTTGCCATCGGATTTGATATTATGAATTACGACCCCGATGCAGGTCTTGACGGACTTATCAAGGTTATATGGCGCGCGCTTGACGTTTATTCAATTGACGGAACAAGAAAATCAATGGAAATGGCTGATCTTGCCATTCAAATCAACAACGAAAACACACAGCTGTTTTCAATTGACAATGTTGACGAAACGATTCAGGAGGGCTATGACGCAATTATGGCTCACAAGGAAGAAATCCTGAGTATTTTTAAGGACTGATTATTTTTACTGATGTCTGATTAAATATAGACAATTTTGCAAAAAACAACCCCGCCAAATTGGCGGGGTGTTCTCTATAATCGGTGCTAAGAGTTTGCCGTATAACTGAATAATTTTTAAATTACTCTTTGCCGTTCCAGCAGTAGGTGCAAAGCTTACACGGAGAAATTCCGATTGAGTCAAGCATATCGTCAAGGCGATGATAGCGAAGCGAAGTAAAGTTAAGCTCTTTGCGGATTTCTTCAATCATTTCACAGTAGTTTGTGCTCGTAGGATCTGCATAATCCGAAAGCATTTTATCTGCATTATCGCCCTCACGTCGTAAAATTACTCTGCGTGCAATTAAATCAAGCTCTGATGTTGAGCGAGAAAAGTTAAGATACTTACAGCCGAACATAATCGGAGGACACGCCGGACGGATATGGACCTCTTTTGCTCCGCTGTTATACAAAAATTCGGTAGTTTCCCGAAGCTGAGTTCCTCTTACAATTGAATCGTCAATCAGCAAAAGGCGTTTGTTTTCAATCAACTTTTTAACGGGAATAAGCTTCATATGCGCAATTTTATTTCTCTGTTTCTGATTAGTAGGCATAAATGAACGAGGCCACGTCGGCGTATATTTTATAAACGGACGTGTAAACGGAATTTTTGTTTCGTTTGAATAGCCGATTGCGTGGGCAATTCCCGAATCAGGAACGCCTGCAACAACATCGGGCGTTACATTATCTCTTTTTGCAAGCAGACGTCCGCACTCGTAGCGCATCTGCTCGACGTTTACGCCCTCATAGCAAGAGGTCGGATAGCCGTAATAAACCCATAAAAATGAGCAAATTTTCATTTCTTTGCCGGCAGGGCTTACGGTTTCAACACCTTCGGGGGTCATAAAGACAATTTCAGCAGGACCGAGTTCCTTGCAGTCCTCATAACCAAGATTGAGATAAGCAAAGCTTTCAAACGAAGCGCAGTAAGCTCCGTCCTTTTTTCCTATAATAATGGGAGTACGTCCGAGCCTGTCACGGGCGGCATAGATTCCTTTTGAGGTAAGCAGAAGAATAGTCATTGAACCGTTGATTTTCTCCTGCGCAAACCTTAGTCCCTCGACAATTGACGACTTCTGGTTAATAAGTGCAGCCGTAATTTCGGTAGGGTTGATTGTGCCTCCGCTCATTTCAAGAAAATGAGTATTGCCGTTATTGTAGCACTCGTTTATAAGCTCATCGGAATTGTTGATTTTTCCGACAGTTGTAATTGCAAAGCTGCCGAGGTGCGAATGAACAAGAAGCGGCTGCGGCTCAAAGTCTGAAATACAGCCTATTCCGAGGTTTCCCTCAAGTTCTTCAACATCACGCTCAAACTTTGTGCGGAACGGAGAATTCTGAATGTTATGAATTGCACGGGAAAATCCGTTCTCTCCGTGAACAGCCATACCGCCTCGCCTTGTGCCGAGATGAGAATGATAGTCGGTACCGTAAAACAAGTCCAAAACACACGATTCCTTTGATGCAACAGCAAAAAATCCACCCATAAACCTATACCCCTTTATATTTCTAAATTTTTAATCATAAGATGACATAAACTAAACTCAGGTTATAAAACACACGTCATTTATAAGAGTTTAGTACCAATACTATTTTAATATATTCGACAGAATTAGTCAATTACTTTAGAATGAAAATAGTTTTAAACATAAAATTACAAATTATCTCCTTACATAATTCACCTGTTATTTATTTCGCAATATCTTGACATTAAACAACAATTTGTGATATACTGCTTGCTAACAAATTTAAATTATACCCTTTTGAATTGTTATTTTCGACTTTAAGCGAAGTGAGATAATTATGCTAAAAACAATCGGTTTTATATTGTTAGGCTATTTTTCCGGCAGTATATTGTATGCCCGTATTTTTTCCCGATTATTTAAAAAAGATAATATAATTGAAAACAGCAAGGATAAAAATCCCGGCGCAGCAAACGCATTTATGTACGGCGGATTCCATTGCGGTATTCTTACGCTTATTTTTGACCTTGCAAAGGGATTTCTGCCTGTTTCATTTTTTATTCATCAGTCACAAACAATATTTCCGGGTGTTATTTCAACGGCTCTGGTAATTGCCGCTCCCGTCATTGGCCATGCCTTTCCGGTATTTTTCAAATTCAAGGGAGGCAAAGGAATTGCCGTAAGCTTTGGCTGCCTGCTTGGTCTTTTGCCGTTTTGGCAGCCGCTTGCTATCCTTGTGTTTTTCTTTATTCTCTTTTCAGTCGTTCTAAGAATTTCTCCGCACTTTCACCGCACATTTGTTTCCTATGTAAGCGCTCTTATCTGTATTTTATTTTTAGTAAAAGAGCCGGCAATTTGCATCGGATTTTTTCTGATTACGTTGGTAGTCATTTTAAAACTCCTTTTCAGCAAAGAAAAAAGAGAAAAGCCGGAGGTTAGTTTGTTATGGAAGCGTTAATTCTTTCATGCGGCACAGGCGGAGGACACAATTCTGCCGGAAAAGCAATAACAGAAGAGTTGAATCGCCGCAAACATAACGCCGTTATGATTAATCCGTATGACCTGCGAAGCAAAAAGATTGCAGGATGTATAAACAACGCCTATATTTCTCTTGCGCAGAAAGCGCCTCGTTTTTTCGGCGCCGTTTACGGTGCAGGTCAGCTTTACAGAAAATTACCGTTTCGTTCGCCCGTTTACTTTATTAATCGCCGTATGGTTTCAACTCTGGGCGAATATCTGACTGAAAATCATTTTGATATAATCATTATGACTCACCTGTTTCCTGCTGAAATTATAACAAATATGAAAAGCACTTCAATTGCTGTTCCGAAAACAATGTTTATCGGCACTGACTATACCTGTATTCCGTTTACAGAGGAAACAAACTGCGATGTATATATTATCCCCTCGTCTGAGCAAGCTGACAACTACATAAACAAGGGTATACCGAAAGAAAAACTTTATCCTCTCGGCATTCCCGTTCTAAGCAGATTTTCGGAAAACACAAATCGTG
Source organism: uncultured Clostridia bacterium (assembly GCA_947369085.1). GTDB lineage: Bacteria > Bacillota > Clostridia > Oscillospirales > Acutalibacteraceae > Ruminococcoides. Next base: position 53,661 of record CANBJR010000015.1, read on the forward strand.
ATATAATACGAAAAAAGCTTGGGCTTGATTTAAACAAAAAATATATTCTTGTAAGCGGCGGAAGCATGGGCGGCGGAGGAATTAAAAAGGTGATTAAAATACTTTCTTCCGTTATTTCAGATTTTAAAAACACCGAACTGATTATCATCTGCGGCAACAACAAAAAGCTTTATAATAAACTGCAAAACGCTGATTATCCGAAAGTAACCGTTCTCGGATATACCGAAAATATGGCTGAATATATGAAAGCCGCAAACTTGTTTGTCACAAAGCCCGGAGGGCTTTCTTCAACAGAAGCCGCTGTCAGCAAAGTACCGATGCTGCACACAGCGGCAATTCCCGGTTGTGAAACACTAAACGCCGAATTTTTCAGTAAAAACGGTATGAGCACATTCTGTAAAACTTCGAGAAAAGACTTGACAGATGCGATAAAAATTATCAATGATGAAAAAGCATGCTTTGATATGGTAGAAAATCAACGCAAAAAAATTAACTCAAAAGCCGCTGCGGGCATTTGTGATTTGGCTGAAAAACTGGCAGGATATAAAAACTAAATTTACACAATAATGAAAGGGGCTGTCGCAATAACAGCTCCAAAAAGAAAAACCGGGTAGCCCGAAAGGG
>CANBJR010000016.1 GCA_947369085.1 uncultured Clostridia bacterium
ACCGAGAAGAATAATTCCGATAAATGTGCAGAGAATTACAGACCAGTCGGGTGTTGCATAGAATGAAATAACAACAGCATACACAAGAAAAATGCAGCAGCAAGCAGCAAAAAGTATGAATGCACCCAAAAACTTGCCGATAACAATCTCTGTAAGGCTTGTCGGAGAGGTCAGAAGAGCTTGATCGGTTTTCTGACGTTTTTCTTCCGAAAATGTTTTCATTGTAATAATCGGGATAATGAACATAATAATGTAGAACATATTTCCATACACACCTGCAAGGCTTGTTGTATTGTAGCCAAAGCAGATAGCGGTAAAGAATATTCCCGAAAAAATAAAGTAAATAGCCATAACAACATAGGCCGTTGCAGAGTTAAAGTAAGAGGAAAGCTCTCTTTTAAGAATTGCACCCATCAGCTGTTACCTCCGTTTTCACGATAATTATTCTGGTCTGCCGTTGTCAGCTTGAGGAACATATCCTCAAGAGTTTCATTTCCCGACTGCATATTGAGAATCGGGCAGCCTATTCTTGACATAGAGCTGAAAACATCACGGCGAATATCAAAGCCTTTTTCATATTCTACCATATATTTAGCCGTTTTCTCACCCGTCGACTTTACTTTGCTTGCACGGATAACGGCAGGAATCTTCTTTATTGCAGAAACAACATCGGCAGGCGTTCCCTCAACCTCAAGCGCAAGCTTTTCTTCGCCCGAAGCGGCAGTTGAAAGCTCTTCGGTTTTTGCATCAGCAACGATTTTGCCGTTTGAAATAACTATTATTCTGTCGCAGGTAGCCGAAATTTCGGAAAGCACGTGAGATGAGAAAATAACCGTATGTTTTTTGCCGAGGCTCTTAATAAGCTTGCGGATTTCAATAATCTGCTTAGGGTCAAGACCAACGGTAGGCTCATCAAGTATAAGTACGGGAGGATTACCAAGCAAAGCCTGGGCAAAGCCGACGCGCTGACGATAACCTTTTGAAAGGTTCTTGATAATACGCTCCGACTGTTCACTAATGCGCACAAGCCGCATAACCTCTTCAATATGCTCCTTTTTTGGAAGCTTAACCTTTTTTAAATCGAACATAAATTCAAGATACTTCCTGACGCTCATATCAACATAAAGCGGAGGAATTTCAGGAAGATAACCGATTTTTTTCTTTGATTCCTTAGGGTCATCAAGAATCTCGCTTCCGTCAATGGTAACGGTTCCGCTTGTTGAGGAAATGTATCCCGTTATCATATTCATTGTTGTGGATTTTCCTGCACCGTTCGGTCCGAGAAATCCTAAAACTTCACCCGTTTCTACGGTGAAGCTGATGTCATCAACGGCCTTTATGTCGCCATAACATTTTGTAAGGTTTTTAACCTCGACCATGTGACTTTTCACTCCTTAAAATTAGTCTGTATGAAGTCTGCCTGAATCATTTGCAAGCAGAATTAAACATTATAGATTATACCATAAAAAATTGATTTTGTGTATATAAATTCTAAAAAAACTACGCGAAATCACAGAAATTCAGTTTTTCATCACATAAATTCAAGGCAATGGGAATTTATTAACAAAAATTGAAAACAATAATTATTGATAATGACTACAAAATTTTAAGGAGCGTAATTATGGGCAGTATTATGGATTACATTAATGCTTTCTGGGTAGGCGGTTTAATCTGCGTAATCGGACAGATTCTTATTGATAAAACAAAACTTACTCCTGCAAGAATACTTACGGGATTTGTTGTTGCCGGCGTAATTCTGGGAGCAGTCGGACTTTACAAACCGCTCGTTGAATTTGCAGGCGCAGGCGCTTCGGTGCCAATCAGCGGTTTCGGCAATGTGATGTGCGATGGCGTGAAGGAAGCTCTTGCGCAGGACGGTGCGCTCGGAATCCTTACGGGAGGGCTTACAAGCGCAGCTGGAGGAATTGCCGCCGCAATCTTCTTAGGACTAATCGCCGCTCTCTGCACAAAATCGGGAGATAAGTTTTAGCGTTGAACAACACACCGCCACGTATCTTAAAAAATACGAGGCGGTGTGTTGTCTTACAATTCTAAATATTTTTAATATATCGCACCTCAACTGCATCGTCAAAATCACTTATTCTCTCTGTGCCGTCAACTGTAAAACCGTGCTTTTCGTAGAAACGTCGCGCACGTTCATTCTCCTTAAATGCCCACAAGAATACGGACTTTTGCCCTGTCTCTTTCATCTGTGAAAGTGCTTTTTTCAGCATTGCTTCACCATTATTTCAGACATAAGTTTCACATCTTCAAAATCTGCATTTTTTACATTAAACATATCAATCATCTTTTCTCATAAAATCATCAACTGAATGAACTCCACATAAATTCTTCTCTTTTGCATGCCCGTAATACACCTTTTTTATATTTCGGCTCAGCATTTTATTCCAACTGCCATTCAAAATATCATCATTATAAGCAGTAATGGTATCCAGAGTATATAAATCTCCAACAATAGCAATTCCCGCATCAAGTATTATTGAAATGCTGTCATCACTATGTCCCGGAGTATGGATAATCTCACCGTCAATATTCATCTTTTTCAAAAAACTTCTGCTTTCTTCACAAGATAATGTCAGCACCTTTTCATCTTCTATCGGTACATAGCCCGACAAAACAAAAGTATTTGCACCGCCCAGATTCATATCAAAACGCTTTAAGTTGTCAATATCATACTCGGTTACGCTTTCATATAAATAGTCGGTCTGCTTTTTCTCCGTTTTTTCATTAGAGAGCAGTTCGTCAAGCGAAATATTAAACAATGCTGAAAGCGCCATCATATTATCAATATCGGGGATTCCCGAATCGGTTTCCCACTTTGTAATAGCCTGTCTTGAAACACCGATTTTCTCCGCAAGCTTTTCCTGCGACATCCCTGCTTTTTTTTCTTATGGATTTAAGTTTTTCTGAAAATGTCATTTTTATGACCTCCTTAGTTTGTTGACCTGATTATAGAAAATTACACTTTACAAAACAAGCAATTATAGTTTACATCTGATGTATTTTTTGCTACTTTGCGTAGCAATTCAGGTTTTAAGCCGTTTTTAGCACAAATCTTAATTAAAACAAGCCGACAAAAATGCAATCGGCTTACAATTTTCATCGGCTTTGGTGCTAAACGATAATTTAGTGTTGTAATTATAGCAGTGTTGACGTAGTGACACGGTGTACCGTGTCCACACAAAAATTGCAATGCAATTTTTGTGAATGGGACGTGTGGGAACCCGTCCCCTACGGAAATGTTTGTTCGTTACGATAATATAGATATCATCGGTTGCATTTGATAATCACTACGGACACGGCACGCCGTGTCCCTACGTCTAAAACCAAACGTTTTCTGTATTGCTGTAGGGGACGGCTTTTCTGCAAAAATGGCAACCCTTTTGTCGCTTTGCGACATTTCCCTGACGTTCCTAAACATTGCCTATATATCAATCTATAATTCGGGCGACTGTTTTTACCTAAACAACCGATTTTTCCGCTTGATTTGCGTGTCAAGGCACTCTGCGAAATTATGGTTTATATCACTAACTAAATCAGTAAAATTAGCTTAGCTTGTGATATAGCAAGTAACAATAATTTTTATTCAGCTGATTTCAGAATAACTGTTGACTGAGCAGGAAGTGTAAGCTTTCCGTCTTTAAGCTCAATATGCTTGTCCGAGCTTTCTGCAACAAGATCAGCTCTGACTACTGCGTTTTTAATCATATCGTCTGTAATTTCAAGGGCCTTGCTTTCCTTGGAGTTGAAATTATGAATTACCATCAATTTTGAACCTTTATACTCAACATAGTAAGCGCCGATATTATTGCCGTTAAAGCTTTGCATTCCGGTAATTGTACCCCTTGCAAGCTCGGGATTCTGATTTTTAATCTTAATGATTCTGCGGTAATAATTAAGTAACGAATCCTTATCCTCAAGCTGCTGCTTAACACCGCCGTCCGTCGGCTCGTCAAATTCATCTCCTATGCCGTTTACAAAAATGCTTGGCATATTATCAGTATCGAAAATCATAGCAGTTCTGTATGCCGCGTCGTTGGTAGTATTAGGAGCCTTAATACCAATTTCCTCTCCATAATACATAAACGGGTTGCCCGGAAAGAGCATATAGAGCGCTGCCGCAAGTTTTTCGTAGCCTAAACCCTGTGCCTCAAGCGTGTTTGCAATTCTAACCTGGTCATGATTTGAAAGGAAAAGAGCGTTGATAGAATTTTCGTTGCTCTCTTTCATTTTCTTGTCATAATTCATAACCTTTTTTACAATTGCCGAGCCGTTCTGCGTTACAATATTTTCTACAAACAAACCTGATGACTGAGCAAACTTAAATGCAAACTGACTGTCAATACCCGACTTATAAAGTTCCTGAATGTCAGAATCGTCAGACCAGTTTTCACCGACCATATAAACGTCAGGCTTTATTTCCTTGCAGGTGTCATAGAACCACTTCAAAAATTCGGTGCCGTCTGTGCTTTTATTCGAATAGTATTTGCAGGCGTCAAGTCTGAATCCGCCTACACCTCTGTCAAGCCAGAATTTTGCAATCTTCTTAAATTCTTCACGCGTTTTTTCAGAGTTAAGGTTCCACTCAGGCATATCGTGTGAGAAATTAGCCTCGCACTCGTATCCGCCGTCAAGATAATTTGTCTGAATGTCGCTGTCAAAATAAGAGCTTTCATGAATTTCAAAATATTCAGCATTGCCGTCAAACTTGCCCTCGCTCACTTCTTTAACAGCCTTTAAATAAAGGGGATTGTTTGAAGAAATATGGTTGAGAACAAGGTCAATTATTACCTTTATTCCACGCTTGTCACACTCCTCAATAAGCTTGTCAAAATCCTTAAGCGTACCAAAATCGGGGTCAATGTCGTAGTAATTCTCAACGTCATATTTGTGATAGGACTTTGACGGCATAATAGGCGTGAGCCATATTCCGTCAATTCCAAGGTCATCACCGCTGTTGGGATCGCCATCGTTGAGATAATCAAGCTGTGAAATAATACCCTGTAAGTCACCTACATCATCTCCGTTAGAATCGCAGAACGAATGAACGAAAATTTCATAATAGTTGCGGTATTTATCATCGGAAGCGACAGCCTTTATATTTTCAATCGGGTCTGCAACATCAGCATTTGCCTCTTTTGAAGAGTTCGATGAACCAGAGCTTTCCTGCGAAGTACAGCCCGCTAGAACACATCCGCCGACAATCGCAGCACACAGTAAAAGTGATAGCAGTTTTTTCATAAGTAATATCCTTTCATCTATTAAACTGTTATTACATTAATTATAAATGGGCGGCAGCCAATGACTGCCGCCCTAAAGAGCATAATATTAGATTAACCCTTAACGCCGCCGGCTGTAACGCCTTCAACGTAATACTTCTGCATCTTGAGGAAGAGAAGCGTAATCGGAACTGCAACAATAACCGAACCTGCAAGGAACTGCTTGTAGTATGTATTGATAAAGTCATTACTAAGCATCTTCTGCAAGCCGATAGCAACCGTATAGTTATCCAGGTTATCACCCATAATAATCTTTGCAAGAATAAAGTCTGTCCAAGGACCAATGAATGATGTAAGAACCGTGTAAACTACAATAGGTTTAGACATAGGAAGAATAATTCTCCAGAAAATCTGATTCTTCGTTGCACCGTCAATTGTTGCGGCTTCATCCAAAGCTCTCGGAATTGTATCAAAGAATCCCTTTGAAATCTGGAATCCAAGACCTGCACCACAGCTGTAACAGATAACAAGAGCTACAAGAGTACCTGTAAGATTCATTGCCTTTAACAGATAGTAAATAGCAATCATTGTCATAAAGCCGGGGAACATACCGAGAATCATACCAACATTCATAAACTTTTTACGCGATTTAAATCTCAGACGGCTGAATGCGTAACTTACCATAAGTACGGAAACCGTTGAAATAATGCAACTAAAAATAGCAACTACGAATGTATTGAGGAACCATCTCGGGAAGTTTATGGAAGCGTTTCCGCCTGCACCTGTGAAAAGGTCAATGTAGTTTTGCAAAGTCCATTCATGAGGAATGAGCCAGTCAACTGCAATAAGACCTTCACCTCTGAAAGAATGCATTACAAGGTAAACGAACGGAGAAATCCAAATAATACCTAAAATTATGAGAAGAGCGTAAATGAAGAAGTTCGCAACGTGTCTTCTTAACTTATAACTTTTTATCATGAGAACGCCTCCTCATCCTTCATAGATTTAGAATTATTGTAAATCAGCAGCGACAGAGTTGCGCATACTATAAATACAAGAATACCGATTGCCGCCGCAAGACCGTAGTCCTGTGAGCCCATAGTCAAGTTAAACAGCCATGTTACAAGAATATCGGTTCTGCCTGCCTGATAGAACTGCTCTGTAGAAGGACCGCCGCCGGTAAGAAGATAGATTACGTTGAAGTTATTGATGTTACCAACAAACTGTGTGATAAGCTGAGGTGTGGTAACAAAAATCATATAAGGAAGCGTAATCTTTGTAAATGTCTTTACAGGGCCTGCACCGTCAATACGTGCCGATTCGTACAAATCCTCAGGGATATTCATAAGAATACCCGACATTGAAAGTATGGTATACGGGATACCTACCCAAAGGTTTACAATAATTACCGTCATTCTCGCCATTAACGTCGAACTGTTCAGGAACTGTATTTCCGGATTCACGCCTCCGTTAAAGTAAGAAAGAACTATGTTAATAGCACCGTTTGACTGGAGCATCTGGTTCATAAGAAGGAGAGATACAAACTGAGGAACAGCAATTGCGATAACGAAAAGTGTTCTCCATAAAGCCTTGAATTTGATACCCTTCTTATTAATCATAAGGGCAACAACCATGCCGAGTATGTAGTTTGTAAATGTAGCAACTACAGCCCAGATTAACGTCCATTTTGTAAGTTCAATAAACGTTGTAGCCTTTGTTGCGCTGTCAACGAAGTTGAACAGTGAAGCAAAGTTGTCAAATCCTACCCAAGTAAACAATGTTCCCGGAGGAAGATGCTGCTGGTCGTAGTTGGTAAACGCAATCAAAATCATAAATACCATTGGCATGATATTGAAAATGCCAATCATAAGTGTTGGGAATGAGAGAAGAGTCATGTGGTATTTGCCGTCGAGGAATTCCTTTACATCATGCTTAAGTGATGTAGGCTTTCCTCCCTCAGCTCTCAAAACCTGATGACGATATGCGTCTTTAATGTTTGAAATGTAAACTGCAAAAACAAGAATTGTAATTACAATTGAAAGCACCGAATAAAGCAGGATAAGCATGGAGTTATCGCCGTAAACAGTTTCAGGCATACCAAGCTCATTAAAGCCCTGCGTAGTTTTTACATTACCAAGTGTGCTGAACTTCTGTAAATAAGTCCAACCAAAGAAAATCATATAGAGTGCATAAAGCACTTCTGTTAAGAAAAAGAGGATTCCTTTATAATATTTACCCTTGTGAATATCACCAATACCAAATATTAAATAGGAAAGTTTTGTAGCCCAGTCACCTTTTACAAAGGTAACTCCATAGTTTTTGAAGCCTTTGCCTATACCTGTGAAAAATCTGACAATTGCACTACCGATTGCCTTGAAAAACTTAGCAACAGCGTGAGGAATGTTCAGAACAAACTTCTTGAAATTATAGGCAAACCTTTGAAACGGATTGAGCTGTTTGTATTCTACATATGTCATATAAGCTCTCCTTAGTTTAAGTCTGCAAATCTCTCTTAAAATAATCTCAAAACATATAAATTTGCTGTGAAATTAATGCTAATACACCAAACGAATAATATCTTTTACTTACGCTTTACATAATAACAAAACATTATTTGTTTGGTGTATATTTACGGAAATATTCCGCAGTTGTTACGATAAAGCGTAATCACTTTTTTCGGGGCACTTTGCCTTTGCAAAGCGCCCCGCAGAACATACGTAAGAAATTCAGGTCAAAACTGATTAACCTTCGTCACGAATGTTAGTAATTGTATCCTGGAGAAGCTTTCTTGTTGCATCTGCATCATCAGGATTCCACTCTTCAGCAACGAGCTTGTTACCAAGGTTGCCCATAGGAGTCCAGAATGTTGAAGAAATGTTAACCTGTGTGCAGGAATTCTGAGACTGATCCTTAATTGCGTTAAGAACAGGGCTTTCTGTAACAACCTTATCCTTCTGAACGTTTACGTTAGAGGGACCCCAGCCGAGTTCTTCTGTTCTCTGCTTCTGGCACTCTTCGCCTGAGAGATAGAGAGCAAGAATCTGAGCTGAGTTGGGATATTTTGAAGAGCCGTTAACGCCGATATACTTGTAACCGAACATTGAAACAAGCTGCTTGTCCTCGTCGCCTACTTTGATTGTAGGAAGCTTAGCTGCGCCGAACTTGTCGCCGAGTGAATCCTGGTTAACCTTTGTATCCCAAGAACCGTCTACGCCGGCACCGCAAGTACCGTTCTTAAAGCCTGAAGCAACGTTCTTTACATTAAGTGAAGTAAATGTGCCCTTATATTCTTTGATGAGCTTTGCGAAAGCCTGTAATGTCTTAACAGCTTCGTCCTCGTCATATTTAACAAACTTCTGTGTGATGCCGTCCTCTTCAAGACCGTCAATCTTTGCACCGGCTGTGAAAGCAAAAGTACAAGCATAGAAACCATCGCCTGCGTCAAAGATAAACTTCTTGCCAGCCTTCTTACAAGCCGCTAAAGTACCCTCAAGAGTCTTAGCGTCTTCCTCGGTAACTACTGTGTTATCATATACCATATAGTAACCGTTGTCGTTTGTTTCAGGATAAGCATAGAGTGTATTTTTTGATGTGCCTGCCTTGATTGTATCTTCTGAGTTTGAAGAAGTTACATAATCAGTAAAGCCCTTAGCAACAGGAGCGATTACACCTGCGTCAACGAGCTTGTTGAGCTGATCACTTGGGAAGCTGAATACGTCAGCAGCAGCAGAAGCGTCGTTAAGCATCTGAGTAGCTGCGTCTTGTTCGCCCTGAGCAACAACAGTAATGTCGAATTTCTTATCAGAATAAGCCTTCTTAAAGCTTTCAATCTGCTGTTTAACAAGGTTTACAGCTGCGTCAGGAGTCCAAACCTTAAGCTTTACGTTGTCCTCATCACCGAAGTATGCAGCATCAACTACAGAAGCATTAACACCTGTTGCAGTTGAGCCTGAGCTTTCGCCCGCTTTTGAAGATGAACCTGAATTTGATGATGCATCACCGCCGCAACCTGCAAATGCAGTAGCAGTAAGAACACCAGCCATAAGAATGGCAAGAATCTTTTTCATTGGAATATCCCTCTTTCAAAAAAATTTTTTAATTATTTTTTGGAGCAAATTGCACAAAGCATATTTGTTCCTCTACATAAATAATATCAAAAACGCAACGAAATTTCAACTACCTTTGTACTTTTTATCTACATTGTTAAATTTCAATTAATTTTTTGTGTAATATTACATAATTAAAAATTTATTTTTACTTATCATATAAAAATCAGCTTTGATTTTTGTTTATTTTGCTTATATAGTCATTGTGCAATTTGCTCAATCACATATGTTTTCAATTAATAGAAACGTCATATCAGTACCCTTTGCTCTGCAAAACTCACGCACGAAAACATAGTTTTTTAATTTTTATAGTGTATTTTTACCAATTATCGGTTTTGACTGAAAAATCAAGAATTTTTTCATTATAAAGTTGTATTAATCGGGAAAAATTGGTATAATTGAATATAACTAATTTATATATCAGAAAACGGAGTGTTGTTATGAAACTGTCTGATTTGCTTGCAAAAATTAAATATACTGCTAAAAACAGCGTAAATCCCGAAATTTCGGACATAATTTACGATTCACGAAAGGTTGCTGACGGCACTGTCTTTGTTTGCCTCAAGGGCTACACAAGCGACGGTCATAAATACGCAAAATCAGCCGTAGAAAACGGCGCCGCCGCACTCGTTATCAGTGACGAGCTTGATTTTGACGTTCCGCAAAACATTGCCGTAATCAAAACAGACGATACACGACTTGCTCTTGCGCTTATGAGCGCAGAATTTTTTAAAAATCCTGCAAAGGAGCTTAAAACCGTTGCAATAACCGGCACAAAGGGCAAAACCACTACAACAGCTATGGTGGCTGAGATTTTTGAACAGGCAGGAATCAAAACAGGAACAATAGGTACTCTCGGCATTGTCTATGGCGGCAAAACTTATAAAACCAACAACACCACACCTGAATCATATGAAATTCAAAAGGCAATGCGTGATATGATTAACGCCGGCTGTAAAGCAATGGTAATTGAAGCGTCGTCAATCGGACTAAAACACAACAGGCTTGCAGGAATTAAATTTGACGCAGGAATTTTTACAAACTTTTCTGATGACCATATCGGTGGAGTTGAACACAAGGATTTGGCTGAATATCTCTACTGCAAGAGCCTTTTGTTCCGTCAGTGCAGACTTGCCGCGGCAAATATTGATGATGAAAACTGGAAAGAAATCACAAAGGATGCAAAATCACCCGTTGTTACATTCGGATTTTCCGAGGATGCAATGCTCCGTGCAAAAAATGAACATCTTGTTTCCGAAAACGGATTTCTCGGCGTACACTTTGACACAGAGGGAATGAAAAATCTTTCTCTTGACGTGGGAATTCCGGGTAAATTCAACGTATATAATGCTCTTGCGGCGATATGCGCCGTTTCTTTCTTTGACATTCCCGACGAGGCTGTCGTAAGAGGACTTATATGTGCAAAGGTTAAAGGCAGAGTTGAGCCTGTCAAGGTTCCCGGCAACTACACCTTGCTTATAGATTATGCGCACAATGCGTTATCTATGGAAAATGTACTCACAACTCTGCGCCACTATAACCCTAACCGACTTATCACTATGTTCGGCGCCGGCGGCAACAGACCTAAGGTGCGCCGTTACGAAATGGGTGAAGTTTCGGGCAAGCTAAGCGATTTATCTGTTATCACCGAAGACAATTCACGTTTTGAAAATGTAATGGACATTATTGAGGACATTAAGACGGGAATCAGCAAAACTGACGGAAAATATGTTGTTGTCCCCAACCGCAAAGACGCAATAAAATATTGTATAGAAAACGCTCAGGACGGCGATATTATTGTTCTTGCCGGCAAAGGTCATGAGGATTATCAGGAAATCAAAGGCATTAAGTACCATATGGACGAACGTGAGCTTATTGCGGAAATTATTGAAGAACTTGCAAAGAAATACGAAAAATGAAATTTAACTAAATCAAGCAACGGCTGTTTCAGAACTCATCCTGAAACAGCCGTTTGATTATTTAACTATTATACCATTTGGTTTTAAATTATTTAACCGTTACCTTACATTGTGCTGTTTTTCCGTTGTAAAGCGTTATCTTAATATATGCAGTACCCTTTGCATTTGCTTTGATAACAGCTTTGTTGCCGTTTCCCTTTGTAACGGTTGCAACACTTGTATTTGAGCTTGACCATTTAAGGTTAGACGCATTTGCATAGCTTCCGCTGTTGGTACCCTCGCTGATTGTATAGCTTGCACCCTTATTAAGCGTAAGATTTGTTTTGCTCAAACTTACGCTTGCGGGAGCGTTTTTGACCGTTACCTTACATTGTGCAGTTTTTCCGTTGTAAAGTGTAATTTTCACATATGCAGTACCGATACCCGTTGCTTTGATTGTTGCTTTGTTGCCGCTTCCCTTTGTGACGGTTGCTACCTTTGTATTTGAGCTTGACCATTTAAGGTTAGACGCATTTGCATAGCTTCCGCTGTTGGTACCCTCGCTGATTGTATAGCTTTCGCCGTTACCGAGCGTTACGCTTGAAGCGCTTAACTTAACGCTTGTCGGAGCATTTTTGACCATTACCTTGCATTGTGCTATTTTGCCGTTATAAAGTGTGATTTTCACATATGCAGTACCAATACCCGTTGCTTTGATTGTTGCTTTGTTACCGCTTCCCTTTGTAACGGTTGCTACCTTTGTATTAGAACTTGCCCATTTAAGGTTAGAAGCATTTGCATAGCTTCCGCTGTCAGTACTTTCGCTGATTGTATAACTTTCGCCCTTTCCGAGTGTTACGCTTGAAGAACTCAACTTAACGCTTGTGGGTGCAGATTTTACTGTTACCTTGCAGACTGCTGCTTTACCGTTATACAGTGAAATTGTCACATATGCAGTACCAAAACTCATTGCTTTGATAACTGCCTTGTTGCCGCTTCCCTTTGTTACGGTTGCAACTGAATTATTGGAACTGCTCCATACAAGATTTGACGCATTTGCATAGCTTCCACTGTTAGTACCTTCGCTAATTGTATAGCTTTCACCCTTGCCGAGCGTTACGCTTGTCGGATTAACCTTTACGCTTATAGGAGCGGGTTTTACTGTAACCTTACAAGTTGCAGTCTTGCCATTATAAAGTTTAGTTTTAATATACGCAGTACCTGTACCCTTTGCGGTAACAACAGCCTTATTAGCACTTCCCTTTGTAACGGTAGCAACTGAATTATCGGAACTGCTCCATACAATATTTGATGCATTTGCATAACTTCCGCTGTTGGTGCTTTCGGAAATCGTCAGTTTCTCACCAACCCCGAGCATTATGCTTGTCGGATTAACCTTTACGCTTGTCGGCACAGCCTTTACGTTCAACGAACAATCTACAGTCCTTCCGCGAGGAGAAACGACCGTAAAATACGTTGAACCTGTTTTCTTTGCAGTAATTGTTCCATCGGACGAAATACTTGCAATTTTAGAATTATCCACATAAAATCCGTAGTTACTCAAATCTGTAATCTTTTTGTTATCGCTTGAATACACGTCAATTTTGATTTTTTCACCTACACCCAATGTAATCTTATCGGTTTTTAAAATTGGAATATCGTCTGTCGGGTCGGTACATTCACTCAGAATATTTGCTATAACCCGAATAATTCTGCTATCATCACAGCGGTTTAACACTTCAACATATACATCTATCGGAGCTACATTAAGCTTGTTTATAATGCTCTGTGTTAAATCAGTCTTGGCAGGATCATTGTAATAACAAATCAGGTAATTTGCCAATAAAGATTCATCGCTTTCGCCATCGGGCAATGCAGAACCAACGATGTTACCTCTTGAAGTAATTTTCTTTTCAGGGCCGCAGTCGGGATTGTTCTCCCAAACAGCTACATTTGCCTTTTTCTCAGAATCTTCGGGATTTTCAATCTGCTCACCTGTGCAATACATTGTATCACCGATGCAAGCACCGCTCATAATTGCGTTATAAGTCTGCATACCTGTGTTAGATGAGAAGATAACGCAGTAAACTTTTCCGTCAGAATGACTGATTGTATTTTTTGTCTTTGAAAGGTCATATGTAGCAATACCTGTTTCCTTATCAAGAGTACACTGCTCAGACCTTGTCTGCCATTCCGGCCACAATCCCAAACCATCAGTTCTCCAGATATGGCAGTAGAACTTCTTGTTTGTGTTAAGATCCCAACCGGATTTCTTAACATCAAAGTGAATTTCTCCATTAGTATATGCAGGAGTTGTCGGATTTACCGGTATCGGCGTAGTAACACTCGGGATGGTAGTCTCGCTTCCCGAATTCATGTTATAAAGTACACATTTTTCGGCAGCTTCTTTTCTTGTAGGATATATTCCATATTCGCCATTACCGTAGTAGAAGTACCACTCACCAATATATGTCATTTTGCCTTCAAATGTTTCTGAAGTCTGAGAAGGATCAATAACAAAAATCATATTATCCATATTGAAAGTAAAGCTTTTAAAACTTTCTTCACCAAAGATTTCGACGTCATAGAAGAAATTGTCGGCAAAATCTCCGAGTTTAGCCTTATCCCCTTTGAAGCTTTCATACATCTCTTCAAACCACTCTGTTGTATAAAGATCACTGTCACCGTCACAGTAACCTTCAACAGTTGCATCGTTTGCCTGCTTAGCTGCTGAGTAAATAGGAGCATTTTCGTCTAAACCGCCATTTACGTAGTTATTCCAAACTATAGCAGGAACATCTGTCGGGCAATCAAAATAGTAGAGGTTTTCAATATCACCTCTTTGCGCCTTGTATCCCGGCCAAGACACACCATCTTCTGCACCTTCAACAAAACCGCAGATATCAGCACCTGTAAAACAATAAATACCTGCTGTGTCAGTATTTGAGTTGTACCAATCATCCGGCATTGCAAAGTAATATCTGTAAGTTTCTTCAACATTATCTCCGGGTGCATAACAGCCGTTTGCATCAATAACAGCCGAAACGCTTTCAAAAGAAACAGTCGTTACTGAACATACAAGTAGCACTGCAAGAATAACAGATGTTATTTTTTTAATTTTCCTCATATTTTTTCTCCTATTAAGTAATATTTTATCCATTTTTACTATTTTATAGCATTGTGTCTACATATTGTCAACACATTATTTAATATCGTCTGTTTCAAAGCTCATATTAAAACAGACGACATTTTTATTTATTGTTTATTATTCATCTTGAATATCACTTGTTCGTTTAATCGTAAACAGCCGTATATCGACCGGCAAGGATAAACTGAATTTCTGTTGCGTCAAGAATACTGATTGCTCCGTCATAGTTGACATCTGCAAGCTTAAGCTGTTTATCTCTGTCAAATTCATCAATTCCTGCCAAGTGTTTCTGAATCAGTGTTGCGTCAGCAATGGTAACATGTCCGTCAAGGTTTACATCGCCGGGCATATAGAACTCAGGACTAATATCAAGACTCTTCTCGACAGCAGCAATAACCTTATCTCTTGTATTAATGTTCATCTTACATGAAACGACCTTATCATATGTTATCTGCTTTACATCTTCATACACAAGTTCTTTTGTCAGGTTAAGCTTATCAATGATACCGCTGAGAAACTCCAGTATCTCCGAAACCTCATAATACCGCAAGACGAAATCGACAACCATTGTTCTGTCAGATTCCCCCTCATAGTGGAAATCTCCCACAATATTTCCTGTTGATGTAATTCTCTTTTCAGGACCGCAGTCAGGATTATTCTCCCATACGGCTACGCTGCATTTTTTCTCAGAATCTTCGGGATTTTCAATCTGCTCACCTGTGCAATACATTGTATCGCCGATGCAAGCACCGCTCATAATAGTATTGTAAGTCTGCATACCTGTGTTCGAACTAAAAATAACGCAGTAAATCGCACCGTCACTTACATCAAAATTATGCCCTGTTGTTTTCAAATCAAAGCTTGCAATGCCGGTGTCGGCATCATAACTGCAAACCTCTCTTTTCACCTGCCACTCAAGCCAATCTGTGCCCGAAGAAGTAGGGGAACCGTCAGCTTTCCAAATATGACAGTAAAACTTTTTGTTAGTATTTAAATCCCAACCTGATTTTTTTACATCAAAATTAATTCGTCCCTCGTCTTCGTCCGGATATACAGGGACAGTCGGTGCAGGCACTGTCGGGTCAATCGGAATAGGATTTGTCGGAACAGGTTCGTCGGGTTTAGGCTCGTCGGGGCTGGAAATATGAACAACCTCATCAATATTATGCAATACTCCCTCTAACTGTGCTCCGCTTTTTGTAGGATACATTCCAAATTCGCCGTTGCCGTAGTAGAAATACCACTCACCAACATAAGTCTTTTTTCCGTAAAAGTTCTCTGAAGTCTTAGTAGGATCAACAACATAAATCATATTATTCATATTGAAAGTAAAGCTTTCAAAACTTTCTTCACCAAAAATTTCTACGTCATAGAAGAAATTGTCGGCAAAATCTCCGAGTTTTGCTTTATCGCCTTTAAAGCTTTCATACATCTCTTCAAACCACTCTGTTGTATAAAGATCACTGTCGCCGTCGCAGTAACCTTCAACCACTGCATCCCTTGCCTGCTTAGCCTCTAAGTAGATGGGAGCATTTTCGTCTAAACCGCCATTTATGTAGTTATTCCAAATGATAAAATAGACGTCTGTCGGGCAGTCAATGTAGTAGAGATTTTCAATATCACCTCTTTGCGCCTTGTATCCCGGCCAAGATACGTCACCGCCTGTACCATCAATAGCACCGCAGGCATCTGTTCCTGTCCACCAATAAACACCGGCAGTATCAGTATTTGAACTATACCAATCATCCGGCATTGCAAAGTAATATCTGTAAGTTTCTTCAACGTTGTCACCGGGTGCATAGCAACCGTTTGTGTCAATTATAGCCGAAACGCTTCCAAATGAAACAGTCGTTACTGAACATACAAGCAGCACTGCAAGAATAACAGATGTTAATTTTTTAATTTTCCTCATAATTATTGCCTCCTGTCAATATTTTTTGTATATAATATATGATTGTATCATTATTATAGCACATTGTAAAATAATGTCAACACTTTCAAGAAAAAACAAAGGCAGGGAATCAACCCTGCCGTAATTTACACGCCGTAAACATTTAAAAGTATATTTTTAATTTCGTAAAGCTTCTTTGACAAATCCACATAATAGGTATGCGGATTTTCAAACCTCTTGACCTCGTCCCACAACAAATCAATCTGTTCCTTGCAATATTCTGCAATCTTCTGAATTGACGGCGACTCATAAACACATTCGCCGTTTTTGAAAATCGGTACAAGCAGTTCTCTTGCCGTAAAGTCGGCAAGAGTTTTTGTTTTCCACGTTGCGTTGGAATCAAAAATCGTGTGGGGATTTGAGCTGTCAACAACCTCATCATAAACACAAAGCTCATCTGCAAGCGCCTTGCCGCTCTCGTTATCAAAGTAGCGGTAAACCTTTTTGAAATGCGGATTTGTAATCTTGGCCGTATTCTCGCTGACCTTGATTTTGGGCACAATCTCACCACCCTCGTTTTCAACGGCAACCAGCTTATACACTCCGCCGAACACAGGTGAGCTTGAGGATGTAATCAGCCTTTCCCCCACTCCGAACGTGTCAATCTCTGCACCCTGCATCATAAGGTCGCGAATCAGGTACTCATCAAGTGCATTTGAGGCGGTTATTTTGCAGTTCATAAGTCCTGCCTCATCCAGCATTTTTCTGGCTTTCTTTGAAAGATAAGAAATATCTCCCGAATCAAGCCTTATGGCGCACTCTGTTTTCCCCTGCGGCAAAAGCACCTCTTTGAACACCTTAATCGCATTCGGTACGCCGCTTTTAAGAGTATTGTAGGTATCAACAAGAAGCGTAGGATTATCGGGATAAAGCTCACAGAAAGCCTTAAAAGCATCATACTCGCTGTCGAACATCTGAATCCACGAATGAGCCATAGTTCCACCCGCAGGGACACCGTACAGCTTGTCTGTCAGCGTACAGGCTGTTCCGACGCACCCTCCGATATATGCCGCTCTTGCGCCATCAACCGCACCGTTTGTGCCCTGCGCACGCCTTGAACCAAACTCAATTACAGCTCTGCCCTGCGCCGCACGTACAATTCTGTTAGCCTTTGTCGCAATAAGCGTCTGATGGTTTAGTGTGAGCAGTACAAAAGTTTCGATAAGCTGAGCCTCAATCGCAGGAGCTTTCACAGTCATAATCGGCTCATTCGGAAAAACAGGAGTTCCCTCGGGAACAGCATAAATGTCACCGCTGAATCTGAAATTTCTCAGATACGAAAGGAAGTCCCCGTCAAAAATCCCTTTGCCTTGCAGATACTCAATATCACTCTCATTAAAATGAAGATTCTTTATATAGTCAACAACCTGCTCCAGACCTGCGGCAATAGCAAATCCTCCGTTGTCAGGCACCTTGCGAAAAAACACATCAAAGTATACATTCTGTTTGTAAAATCCGTTTTTGAAATAGCCGTTTGACATTGTAAACTCATAAAAGTCGCACAGCAAAGCCATATTTTTATTTTCCATACGCTGACCTCCGAAATTTTATTTTATACAGACCGATCGCATCCAATAATAAACCGCTTTTTATAGTTTATCCCTTTTTATAAGTTTTGTAAAGAAAAAATATTTACACGAGCGGTGTTTGCGTAGTATAATAATAGAAACTATAAAAGAGGTGTTTTTATGAGCAACAGCAAATTAAAATTCTGTCCATTCTGCGAAAGCCCTATACTTTTAATTCAGGACGACAAAAACAACGGAGAACCGTATTTTGAATGTTCAACCTGCGGATTGAGATTCAAGGTTGAGGGATTTGATGAAAAACCTGTTGAAATAAAGGAAAACTGATATGAAAAAATGTCTGATTGTAGTTGATTACCAGAACGATTTTGTCACAGGCTCACTTGGTTTTAAAAAGGCTGAACAGCTTGATGACAGAATCGCAGAAAAAATAGAAAAATACCGCAGCGAAAATTGGGAAATTGTCTTTACGTTTGACACGCACGAGGAAAATTACCTTAATACAAACGAGGGCAGAAATCTGCCTGTTGCGCATTGCATTAAAGGTACAGACGGTCATAAGCTGTACGGCAAAACTGCAAACATGCTTAAACAAAGCGACAAGTGTTTTTATAAGCCAAGCTTTGGCTCAGCAGAGCTTTTTGAATACCTGAAGGCTGAAAAATTCGATATAGTCGAGCTTTGCGGAGTAGTGACAAACATCTGCGTAATTTCAAATGCCGTTCTAGCCAAAACCGCACTCCCTGAAGCGGAGGTTTCGGTTGACTCTGCCTGCGTTGCGTCAAATGATGATAGTTTAAACAAATCTGCCCTTGACGTAATGCAGAGCCTGCAAATCAATGTTTTTTAACAATTTTTATTTCAGCTATTGACAAATTATCGCTTTAATGGTAGAATAATTCTTGCGTTGAATTTTGCGTAGCAAATTACATTTCAAACAAAATTTCAACAAGTGAATATACAGGGGTATAGCTCAGTTGGTAGAGCAGCGGTCTCCAAAACCGCGTGCCGAGGGTTCGAGTCCTTCTGCCCCTGCCACACACAAGTCTCTGAAATCCTTTATTTATAAGGGTTTCAGGGATTTTTCTTTTTTCAGAAACAGATATCATCTACACTTTTTAAGCGTTTCATCTACAGTTATCTAACACTTTGTTTTTGAAATTCAGCCTCAAGAGCATTTGCAATATCCATTTTCGAGCGTTTTTCAGCGTGAGCATAGAAATTTAATGTTGTTGCTGAACTGCTATGACCAAGCCAATCCGCAACTTGCACAACAGAGAATCCCATATCTAATAAGTTACTTGCTGCGCTATGCCTTAAATCGTGCAATCTAATTTGCGGCAAATTACTTTTACTGATAACGTTCTTAAAAGTTCTTGTGAGGTAATTTGGAGATATTACATTCCCATTTTGCCAAGTACACACATAATCATTTTGCACATAATAGCTGCCCATTAACTGTTTTCTTTCGTCCTGAAGGCTTTTTGTTTTAATTAAAGAGTTATAAACTTCATTTGTCATTGGCAATGTTCTGTAACTGCTTTCAGTCTTTGGTGTATCTGTATAATTTCCACCTGTGCCTTGTTGCAATGTTTCGGCTATGGTTATTGATTTATTTTCAAAATCTATATTATGCCATTTCAAACCTAATACTTCACTTCTGCGTAAGCCATATATGGAACACAAAAACACTGGTAATTCAATTACCGAACCTTTAAATAAAGTAAGCAATTCAGTTAATTGTTTCTGATTGAGAAATTCACCCTTGAATTTTTCAGCTTTTGGCGTTTTTGCACTTGCAGCAGGATTAGCCATTAACAAACCTTTTCTGACTGCATCAGATAATGCTTTGCTGATGTTTTGGTGATGGTGTTTAATGGTAGTAGCAGAGAGTGCCTCACCAGATTTGATTTTGCTATTTGCCTGCAATTTAGATTTGTAATACTCCTCTAAATCAAATGGTGTTAATTCTTGCAACTGAATTTTATTTTGCTTGAAATATGGTATTACGTGGTTAGTCATATTACCATAATAAGAACGATATGTATTCGCTTTTACCTCAGATTGAATATCTTGTAGCCACTGACTAAAATAATCTGCAACAGTTAACTTTGAATACGGAATATTCATTTTGTTGTAATCGGCTAAATAATCTGCTAACAGTTTTTCGGCTCTGCGCTTATTACCTTTTTCAGGTAGTTTTGTATCAATCCATTTTGGCTTTCGCTTTCCGTTCTCATCATAGAGATTGACAACTACCCACCATTTACCGTTTTTGATTTGAATGCTGCCTGTTATATTTCGCTTTTTCTTCAAAATTTTCCACTCCTTTCCTAACAGCCAGCTATATCCACATTTATTATAGCAGATTTAGCCGACATAATAAACACTGTTTCTTTAACATTCGTTGGCAGCGGTCAAATATTTAATTACATTAACTTTTGGTATTATGTATTTCTTACCGATTTTAATTGTATCAATAAGTTTTTCGTTCAGAATTTTATATACTGCATTTCTGCCTATGTGCAACATTTTCTGTAAATCTCCCGGTGTCAATACATCCGGATATTCTCTAAACATTTCATTTGTCATATTCTATTCTCCCTTCTGATTAAAGGAAGCCGCCCTACTATAAAAGTAAGACAGCTTCTTTTGAATTTTTATTTTTGTTTTCTAATACGCTGTAATTGCGTTTCCATTTCTTTCTCATATTTGGATTTAATCTCATTAACACCTTTTACAGCATCTAAATATTTTTGTTTTAAGTCTTTAACTTCTGAAATTAGCTTTCGATATTCTTGTATTGTTTCATCAAGCTGTTTTTCTTTTGTATCAAGAATATTTTCGCGTTCACGCAATAAAATCTCTGTTTTATTTATATTTTTAGTTTTCTTCTTATTCAAATTTAATTCCTCCGATTATAAAATTGGAGAGATGAAATGTTCACCTCTCCATAATATTTTTTAATTCCAACGAACGTGATATTTATCAAGAGGACTACCACCGCCTAATCTATCAATTGTCATTTTCATTATCATTTCTTCAAATTTTTTATCTCTCTGAATTTTTCGCATTAAATCATTATAATCATCCACGTGGTCAATAGGGATATTTATATCCCCAAATGATATATTTTGAGTTAATGACGGATTACTTAAATCAGATACTCTATTTTTAACATCTGTAATTCCAGTAATTTCAGGTATATACTTTTTATATGATTCACCAAAATTCGGTGCACTACTCATAGTTAATGGTTGTGAAGCCATAGCACGCAAAGCATCTCTTAATCCAATAAAGTTATCTGTATCTTTTGAATTAAGAACCAATTCAGGTTTTCCAGGAGTACCATCAAGTTGTGCCAATCCAGTATAATCTACAAGTCCACCCGTCTTATATGCTTTAACATCGCCTTTCTTAAACCAACCAGTAACACCACTGGATAACTTATGATAACGAACTTTCCAATAACTGTTATTTTCACCGAGTACAGTGTAAATCGGGTCACTTGCAAAATATTGATTTTGCTTTCCACCGCCATAAGAGTCAGAGTAAATCTTTGCACCTTCAGCATTTATCTTACCACCAACGGTTACTTTCTTTTCCGTTGGTTTTGATGGCTTGGGTGTTGTTGTCGGTTTTGGAGTAGAAGCAGGTTTAGATGGTGTGGTAGTAGTTGTTGTGTTCTTAAATGTTTCCGCTGCCTTTTTATCGCTTGCGCTAACCATAGAAGCAACGGCAACTGAAATTGAATTAAGAACTGCATTGACAGCAGTGAATTGTAAATCAAATTTATCACCATATTTAGTAATTACACCATCAAGTGCATTAGTAGAACCATCCCAAATTTTTTGCATATTATCAGACATAGTATAACCAACACTATCAGCAGTCGTAATGAGCGTATCATTTATACTATCAGCATTCAAATTGATTTGGTCAATCATATCGCTGATTAAGGCATCTACATCATCTAAACGCTGATTTAATATATCCTCATATTCTGTGTAAAGCTCATCAAGCAACTTTTTCTGGTCAGTAATAAACTGGTCATACTCTGTCTTTGCTAAGTCCTCTTGGGCTTTAGAAAGGTCAACTTCTAACTTTTGAATAGTTGCTCTTGTTTCTTCTGAATTGTCACCTTTATATGCAGATAATTGTTTCTGCAATGAGGCAATTTCATCGGCTTTTTCAGACACTTTATTTTGATAATCATACAAATCCTTTGCACTATCCAAAGCATCTGTGTATGTGTCTATCAATTCTTTAAGAGAATCAAGTTCACGGTTAATACCTTCCTCAACCATATCAACAATGGCTTGTTTTTCGTCCTCTGCCGCTTTGATTGCATCTTGTTGTAATCCAAGAAGTTCTTCTCTACGAGCAATCAACTCAGTATTATATGGGTCTTTTGCAATTTGTTTATTGATGTCAAGAATTTCTTGCGCATACTGGTCGGCTTGTGCCATATACACATTATAATTCTGACCGTGTAAACCCATTGTAGCCATACCGTCATCGTTAAGTTGACCCTTATCTGTGTAAAGTTCTTTACTGCTCATAAGGTCAATTAAGAAGTCAGCCTCTTGGGTGATTTGCTCAATTCGTTCTTGGATATAATCAAACCGTTCCCATTCAATTTCACGCATAGTCTTTGCAAATTCAGCAAGATTAACTTCTGATTCTGCAATGGCTTCTTTAACACCATTTATTTCATTTTGCATTGAGTACCACGCCTCTGAATACTTTTCGATTTCTCCAGAGTTCATAGCAGTAGAAAACTGTTTTTCAAGGTCGGCAAGTTCCTTTTTTCTTATTGAAATGTTCTTTTTTTCAACATTTTGCATTGCTGCATAATATTTGGTGCTTGCCATATAACCTTTAGCATCAAGTAAATCAATACCTGTTTCATAGGTGTTAGTTAAATGCTCATAAAGGCTTAACTGATTTTCATAGTCATCTTTGACATTATTGAAATTATCTTCATATAATGAAGCTAATTCTTCGTGCAAATCTGCGATAGCATCTTTACATTTAATGCTTTTCTCATACCATTTTTGATAATCATCAATCAGTTTTTGAGTATCTTCATCATACTCGTTAATGTCAATAGTTCCTTCTCGAATCTTTTTAGCAAGAGAAGATGATAAACCAACATTATTGGCTTCTCGTAAATAACGGTCTGCCGCTTTTTGCTGAAGGTTTATTTCCTCGTTGATTTTACCAATCTCACTATTTGTTGCTGAAAGTCTTACAGATAACTTCTTAAATGTGCTTTCAGCTTTCTTTGAAAGATTGTCTATTGCTCTTTGAATACGGTCTAATGCAATTTCAATCCAGTCAAAAACTTCTGGTTCTTTTTCATCTTTTGATTTATCAGAAGATGAACTTTTTGAAGATGATTTAGATTTTCCGTAGTTGCTTGTTGAATTACCACCTGATTTTGTACTTGTTTGAGTATTGTTGCGTTTGATACCACCCGTAACCATAGCAGTACCATTAACAAGTGCAGAGGCTCTACCGGCAACATAGCCATTTGCCAATAAAGATTCCGTTTGATTATGATTAAATACAATAGAGCCTTTTGGAATATCGACAAATTCTGCTCCAGTATCTCCAACTGTGTACCATCTTCCGGTATGTGGGTCAACAACAATTTCTCGACCAAGTTCGCCAACAAGAGTATTTCCACCTTGTTTAGCACCCCAATTACCACCTGCCATAGCAGTACCGGTAACATTTGCTGTTCCATTTACTCCAACAGAACCCTCTGTTTTAATATGATATGTAACCGTTCTTGATAAGTTAGATGGATTATATTGGTCAACTTCTGTTGAAATCTTATGATATGTTACTGTTGCAGTTTTACTATCATCTTGCTTTTTGTAAGTATCAACGGCAGTTGAATCGACATCATAAGTTACTTTTGCGGTTTTATTATCTGCCGTCCAACCAATAATTGCACTATCATCTATTCCAATCTTAACTAATTGTTCACCAGTAATATTATTTATACTCGTTTTAAGATTTTCAACAGATGAAGTATCAAGGCTTAATTCTGCTGCGATTTTAGGGTCAATATTTTTAATGTCTGTTGCAAGAGTATTAACCTTACTTTGTGCATCGGAAGTATCAACTCCAAGTTTTTGCTTTAACTCTAAATCGTTACAAGCTCTCTTGAATTCTTGAATTTGCTCTATTGCTTCGGCATTCTTTTCACTAATTGCCGAAGTATCAACCGACATTACAATCGGAGCAGAAAGATTTTGCTGTTGAGCAACACAATATTCAATAATTTGATTTGCATACTCAACTTCGGAAGCATCTACTTTTGCTTTCCCTTTAACATTCTGCATTTCTTTAATTGTGGCTTCTAATGTTGAAATCTTATCATCAGTACCCTCAATTTCAGAAACATCAAGTTTGATAGCTAAATCTTCATTGCCTTTAATTTTGCGCAACGCTTCTGCTGATTCGTTTGCGGCAACACCTAAATCTCCAATGGTTTTTACAGCTTCATCAGCCCAAGAAAATTCACCGCCGAATTCTTCCATTTCCCCGAACATAGCTTGAACAAGTGGGAGAGAAAGGTTCATTCCTTTGGCGAAATCTTCCATTGTTTTCTCGCCGGCTATTTGATAAGAGTCTGTTGATTTATCAAGAACCATTAAACCCTTATCTACTGCTTTTTGACAGAAGTTCTCTATATTTAATCCGGCACGATTACCGTCATCATCATATGTGAACATATCATAAATGCTTTTTAAGTAAGCATTTACCTTTGCTTCATCTTCCGAATTGACGGAATCTGGTATAATTAAATTAAGAGCAGCTTTATAATCGGTTCTACCAACTCTACCGTAATATTCCGAATCAGTGTCATTTAATGTTTCATTGATACGATTTATAGCATCAAGTGTATCATCAAACATATCTCCACTTTGAGCAGCATTTTGAGCGTTAAGCCAATTATGGTAAGCATCAGTTGCTTCTTGGAGTGAAGCATTCATTAAATCATAGGCATCGCAATTTAATTTAATAGCTCCATTTTCTTCAAGTAAAGCATCAATATTGTTTTGGATTGATTCTTCACTTTCACCTTCAGCAAAGTTTTTATCCTTAATTTTCTGGCGAAGTTTTTCTATTTGTGCAGCATTATCAAGATATGTAGATTGAGCCATTGCTTTATTTGTATTGTTAATCTCAATCTGTTCTTGTGATTTTGCTTTTACAATTTCATTAACTTTTTCAGCATTAAGTTGCATTGTGCCGTTGGTATATTCAAGAGCAGAACGATAGTCCTCTAATTCTTCCGAATTAAAATCTTCAATAGATAAGGATGTGCCAGTTGTTTGAGAAGATAAAATATCCTGTGCAGAAGAAATTCCAGATATAAGAGTTGTTGTGCTTTCTGCTGCTCTGGTTAAATTACTCTCAATTTCATCAGCAGTTTGCTTTGTGTATGTGCTATAATTTTCAAGTGCATTTTGCCAATCTTCTAAATTGAATTTTGCGGTATCAGTTTTGCAAGAAATATCATAAACAATTTCTTTATCTTCATCAGATAAATTATCAAACCAATCGTTGAAATCGTTAAGTCTTTGTTCGGTAATACTCCAACTTGAATCTTGAACCCAATCAGAATCCGCAAACGCTTTCTTAACATCCGCAATTTTCTTTTTCTGTTCTTCTAATTTAGAAAATTGGTTATAATACTCTGAATATTTTGGAATTGTTGCTAAATAATTATCGACTTGTCCTGCAATATCATCTTCTGTTAAGTCTCCTGAACTTATTGCTTCTGATAAATTAGGGCTATTCTTAACCAAATCAATAAGTTTATCCCTATATTCTGAATAATTATTAAGAGAATTAACATTTATTTTGGAAAGTGATTCATCATATGTAGAAGATAAAATTTCAGCTTCGGCAAGGTCTTTTGCCGTCTTTTTCATATCCTCTGCATATTGTTCATATGCTTCAACTTGTTTATTGAGTGCATTCCAAATATCACTTGATGCATAGTCTGAATAGTTTTCTTCAATGACAGCAATCATTCTTTTTAAGTATTCTGCTTTTTCGATAGCACCATCTAACATATTCATATTTTCATCCATAGAATCCATTATGAATGTATGAGAATTAAACATTCCACCTTTTTGAACAGAATTCTTAAAACCATTGTTTTGAAGAATATCTATTATTTCATCTTCATTACTCCACCAATCTTCACTTACATAAGCATATCCATCAATCCATAATGCTGAATCTTGACCTATTGCTTTATCGTGAGAGTCTTTTGCAGCGTGATATGCGGTTGTTGCTTTATCAACTGCTTTATCGGCTTCATCTTTCCTAATTTGATTAAGTTTAGCAATTTCTTCATCTAATTTGCCGTTTACTAAATCAAGATTATCTGCCTGATTGCCAACTAAATCTGTGATTTCACTTTGTATGCTCTTAATTTCTTCTCTTGTGCCGGCATCTTGTGTATCACTTTCAGCAAGTTCTTTATATTTAGCAATAAGTTCATCTAATGTTTGAATTTCTTCTCTTGCTGCCTGTGCTTCTTCCATTGATTTAGCTTTAAGCTCATCTGCTGCTTCGGAGGCTTCTTTTGCTGCACCAGCTAAAGCGTTAATAGCCATTGTTCCGATTGTAACACCGGCAATAATTAACAGCAATGGATTAGCCATAAGAGTTGCCCATAATCCTTTAACTGCGCTTGATAATGTAACCGTTGATGCTGTTGCAGCACCTTCAGCGGTTGCCAATCCCATTGAAGATAATGCAGCTTCTACCTGTGCAGTTGTCATACCCTGAGAGGTTAATATGGCTATCCTTTGTTCTGTACTTAAAGCCTCAGACGATAAAACTGCTTTTAATTGACTTTTAGAGAGATTTTCGGTCATTAGTAGCAAATCCTGAAAATCATCTCCCATTACTTTACTGCCAAAGCTTAACAACGTTAAAGCATTGCTAAAGTTGCTCATTTGTGCTGCTGAATTTTGAATGCCCGAAATTAACGCTTTGATTCCCTCAATAGCACCTGCTGTTGCTAATCCTGATAACGCTCCTTGTAACAGTTTTGTGTTATCTAAAAATTCCAATATAGCGGTAGAGCCTTCAAGAATTCCACTATACATATCAGTCAATGAGCTGTTAAATACCAATGATTCAAATGCTGCCTGTAAAGAATTTACCTTTGCCTCAATGCTATCAAGATATGCTGAAAATTTGCTTTCTGCTGTGCCTGCGGAATTTGCAGCAACATCCATATACTTTTTGGCATTATCATAGTTTTCCATCAAGACTCTAAATCTGTTTTGCTGTCTTGTTCCCGCAAACGCCTTTGCCAAAGCGTTTTGTTGTACCTGGCTTAATGAATCCCACTTAGTTGCAAGATTATCAAGTACATCTCCATAATTGTTATATTCTGTAACTGTTTTTCTTAAATCAATACCGACATTTGCAAGTGTTTGTTCAACATCGGATAGTATTTCAGTAGTTCCATCTTCATCAATCAGTTCAAGTTTACCCGATTTAATGTCCGACATTCTGGTAAAAATCGTCTTAAACGATGTTCCAATAGTTGACATACTTTCTTGTGTTACTTCTCCGGTTGCAGCTAAATATCCTAACAGCTTATCCATTGAAATACCTGCATTACTTGCTGTTACTGCCACCTCTGACATACCTTCTGCAAGTCCACCGGCATTTGTTGCAGACTCAAGGTCAACGGCTGCTAATTTATCAACAATACCCAGTGCATCGTCTGCGGCTACTTTGTAACCTTTCATTGAAGATGTAAGATATTGAGTTGCAGCGGCAGAATCAAGCTGACCTACTTTAGATAAAATTATTGAATCTCTAATAAGTGTATTTGTATCACTCAATGAATTACCTTGCCTTAACCAAGAATCCGCTGTTTCCGTTACTTGTGTTGTAGTAGCTCCTAATGATTTTGCCATTTCATTATAATCACCAACAAGTTTTGATACCTGGTTATAACTTTGTCCTGTTGCCATCTGCAAATCAACTATTGCACCATTTAAGTCTTTAATTGATTCTATGGCATTATTTGCGGCTGTTCTGATAAGTTGAAATCCCTCTCGTGCTATCGTTGCCGCTGCACCAATATTTAAGGATTTCTTCAACGTCTCACTAAAAGAAGATGCCGTTTTAGCTGTTGATTTGATTGAATTACCGATGCTATTTATATTTTTCTGTGTGTTACCAGTATCAACATCAAATTTTACTTTTTTCCCGTTCAAATCATTTATTTGTTGTTCTACTTTTGATGTATCAAGCTCGGCAATAATCTTTGCCTTAAATTCACTCATTGTTATCACTTCCTTTACAAAAGAAAAAAGCCAGCCCGAAGGCTGACTATAAAATCATAGTTTTATTTACTCTTTTTATTGTTTTTTCGATGTCGCATATAATGTTCCCATTCACGGCTTCCACGCTGTGCGTGTTCAGGCTTATTGTATATATGTTCTATCGGCGTAACAAAAGCCTTATAATCCTTTTTCTTTGAATATTGCTTAACCAACACCAGATTGTCGGTTTTTGCCTTTATAACGGATACTTTAATCGTTCCGCCGTATGTGGGTATATAGTAAATTGGTTCATTATATTTAATCTTATCTTTATTTATCATTTTAATATGTCCTTAATATTTTCTCTTAATTTTTTTACTCCGTAATCGTGACGGTATTTTTTGGCTTTCCGATATACTTTTCTTAATTGATGAATATTCATATCAATTAGTAAGATTTCATCGCCTAACCATAGGTCGTATAATTCGGGCTTAAATATCTCTTCCGCTGTCATTTTGCCCCATCCTCTGTGGGGATTTAACGGTAAGATATCAATTTTAAATCCCCATTTTTTGAAATTCGATTTTATATATCTTGCTTCTTCAAGTATCTTATCACGATATTGCTCATCTATCTCCTTTTGCATTCGTGTATTATCATTCATTTTTGCTTGTTTTCCTTACCTAAATATAATCTTAAATTCTCCTGTTAAAACATCTAAGTTGTGTACATACCAACTATTTTTCTTAGGTCTTTCATTGGTCATAGCCATATCCATAGGTAGATGTAGTAGTGGCTCAACAATTAGATTCTTGCCATCAAATTCAATACATTTAAAATATTTTAATTTGCCGTCTTTACGGCAGTTATGGTTCTTGGCACTGTATAGAAGTGTGCCTGTATAATCGTACATTTTGCCTCCTTTTTTTCACTGCGATTATCGTTAAAATTTAACCGAAACCGAAAAATTGATAGTCTGCAATTTCAATTTAGGAGAGTTAAATCATCCCTCCGAAAAAGAGCAAAACACAATATATAGAATCTCATTATAAGCAATATCAATATAGTATTAAAATCTTATAAAAATCTAATACAGGGCGTTTCTGACGATTTTAAGAGTATTGTTGTTGCTTTTAGTAAAGACGATTCTTGATTTTGCCAATTCAATAATAGTATTATTATTCATTGTTTGATAAGCCTATTTACTTAATTAAATTCGTGATAAACCACATCAAAAGTAAATAGGTTTATCTCATACAATTACTTATTTATATATAATATAATAATATATATAAGAATCGTATTAAATAAGAAATTGTATGTATATTAAGACTATTCTTAATTTAATATAAAAATCAATACTATTCTTAATTTATATAAGATAACGAATAGTATATAAATAATACTGTTTATATAGATATATCGTTAAACGCTCATATTTGACCTATATCGCATTTTATACTTAAAGTCATAACAGATATTAAAATCTTATAAAAATCTAATACGGGGCGTTTCTGACGGTTTTAGAGCTGTATCTGTTGCTTTTTCTCAAACAATTTCTTATTTGTGTAGACAATATTAAATTTAGGATATTTTCTCTTTAGTTCTGATAAGCTCATTAAATTGTAACCTTCTGTATTCTTCGGTTTATTGATTTCCGATATATATAAGATATATTTCTTTGCAAATTTTAAAATTTTATAATATTTATCGTACTCGTTAAATAATATAATTTTATCATTGATAAAATCAATTTGCGCTACTGTTCCCACTTATTTAAATCATCTCTTTTCTGGTTGTCTAACGATTTCACCCCTAATGGTGTCAAGTGGTATATTTCCACTCTTGCAATATTCTTGGTAACCTTTTTTATTCAGCACCATTATATATGTGTTACATTCATCGCTTTGCCAGTCAGGGTGTGGAATTTCAAAGGTTTCTTCAGAATTTAATTTTCTAATTTCAGCAATCAATTTTTTATAATCCTTTCTGCTTTTGTTTTTTCTGTAATAGTCTAATTTATTATGCTCACCATCTCCGAAGGTCGGCAATAAGTTCTCGGGTCTATTATCAGATGAGTCGCCATTGATATGATGGACTTGGTCACAACCTCTTTTGTTGGGAAGTATGCCAGATTCTAAAATAAGACGATGTACTAACTTTGCTTGCCTTTTTCCGTTTTTCATAGGAAAAACCTGATAGTATACTTTTCCATCATCTTCACTTCGGTTTGGTTTCGGCTTCAAAATCCCGCCATTGTCGAAATTTACAACTTCTCCGGTCTCTGTGTTTACTGCATAGGGGTGGTCATATCCACCGAGTAACGCATATGTTCCGATTGCAATATTTCGGAATGCTCCCGTGGGAACTTTATTAGTTTTCAAATATTCTTGCAAACTGTCAAAATCAATGCGATACTTATGTTTACTTTTTTTCTCTATGTAGTAATTAACATATCCTTTGTGGCATAATTTCACCAAATCAATAGTTGCTATTCCTGTTAATTTTCTAATTTCATTTGTTCTTTTGTAATTCAATGTTCTTCCTCCGTTAATTGTTTAATTTTTGAATTTTCCACTTGTCAATGTAATCTTGCAGTATTTTTGTGTTCACAAAAAGAAAGTTATTTTTTCCATTTCCGCCTTCTACAAGTTTAATTAAGGGAAATCCGTGCTGCATTAAATATCCTGCAAGTCTCTGAGAATAAACAGTATAAAAACTCTTTTCCATTTTTACTCCTTAAAATCCATATTTGTTTAGATATTCAGTCAATCGGTCTGATACTTCTTTGGATAATTCCATTTTGCCGTTTTTTACATAGTAAAAATACGATGGCGAAATTCCGATGTTTCGGCAAAAAGCTGTGACTGTAACTCCTAATTCGTCAATCATTTTTTGACTTCTTTGAATTAAATTCATAGTATTGTCCTCCTTGTTAGTTTAATCTTCAATAAATGAATTGAAGTGTAGAAAAATAATGGAAGGTAGAATATTAACAGATATTTGTCAGATTTTAGAGCGTTATTATTTGTATATTCTCCCTTCACTATACAAGAAATCAAGTATTCAAAAAACCTTAGTATTTAAGCCATTTCTAAGGATTTCTCTTTTTAACTTTTTATTTCTAAACCGTTACGCTTGCGCTCTCTGTATCGTCTTGCTCGTTCTCTTGTAGATGCTTTATTTGCCTCAATCTGACATTCGTAGCATCTAACCTCACGATTATGATACGCCTCAAATTTCTCTCCGCAATCTATGCAAATTTTGATTTTTTCAGACTTAAATGCATCTGATTTGCTCTTGCAATCATCACAATATTTCCGGTTACGCTGCTTGCTGTTTTTAATAACTTTTCCACACTTTGCACATTTGATATATTCCTCGTTACTCCACGAAGAAAAATAACAATTTGCGACTGTATAGGAAATTTTAATATCTTCATTTTCTACGGATACATTTTCCCTGTCAGCAAAATATTTAAGATAAAATCTTATAACTTTTATCCTATCTGAGATGCTTAACATCAACCAATAATTTTTATCAATGTCATCGAGAAAGTAAAAATTTTCTGTATAATATTTCATTAAAAAATTATTGCACTTTTTAATAAAGGTTTCAGGCTTTATTTTAAGTTTTTCCGATATTTTATCAATGTAGCATCGTTTTTTAATCATTCTGTTACCGTAAAGATAACATTTTCCGCTGAATTTACAGTCTGTGCATCTTGTACGATACAGTATTTCATCGGTAATAAGTTTAGTTTCGTTTGTCATTTGTTGTTTCTCCCGTGAAGAATTTGTTTAATAAATACAAAAAAGGCTATGCAAAATTGAATACAGAATCAAATCTATATCAAGTCTAATTTTTCTCAAAAAACAGACTTGGTATGATTTTTTTTATTAGCCAAAATCGGCTAACATTCTATACTCAATCAAGCACAGCCTTGACATACTTACATATGAAGGGAATCGCTCCGCACATTGCGGTAAAGATTGATTTAATTTATTTTATTATAACATATCAATCTTGATTTGTCAATAGCCAAAGTTAAAATATTTGTACAATATTAACAAGTAACTGGCAGTGAATAGGTCAAAACTATGTCAATAGTAACTAAATTACTAAACTTATTTAGTTATTGTAAATTGATTGTCATAATCACAATAAGGGCAATTAACACCGATGTTTATTAAGCCATTATCGCTTTCTTGAAAAAGGTATACCAGTTTTTCATTCGCTGATGGTACATCATTGATATACGGTGTTTCTGACAGTTTTGTTCTAACTTGGTGAAAATAAATCCATTCAAATTTTTTCTTACACTTATCACATATATGTGTATCAGAATATTCTATTGGCATTTCAATTCTCCTCGTTTATTTTTTCTATGGAATATGTGTTATATCCCTCGTAATGATAGCTTGCATCAATACCTTTCATATAGACTTGTCTATCATCAATTTTATCTGTTAATGCGGATTTGAGAAGCACTTTAATCTCAACATCCTTAATAGGGCTTCTCTCCATAGCAAGCAAGTAATCTTCTTTGTCAACTTTGCTCCAGTCAATAACCTGGTGCAATTCTTTTTTCAATATACAGTCAAGCCATATTCTTGTACTTCTGCCGTTGCCCTCTCTGAACGGATGGGCGACATTCATTTCAACATACTTTTCAATTATTTCATCAAATGTTGATTGCGGCATATTGTCGATATTCTTTAATGCTGCCTCAAGGTATATCACAGGCGCAAATCTGAAATTTCCTTTTGCAATGTTGACTGTTCGCATATTTCCGGCAAAGTAATATATATCATTGAATAAATAACTGTGAATTTTCTTGAGTCCTGAGAATGTGCCAACTTCAATAGTATCAAGTAATTTTTTCTCGAATAGTTCCAGTGCTTTTTGTTTACTGTTTTTTTCTTCAACTCTTGCAAGCTCTGCGGAATCGGTAATATTTAATTTATTTTCTAAAGCCAAAATCCACACCTCCGTTTTAATTGTTGTTTTTCGTGTTGCTTAATATTATTTCTTATCGTCAAAAAAATTTTCTTCATTTACATATGACATAATGTCACCAGGCTGGCAACTTAAAGCTTTGCATAATTTTTCTATTGTGTCAGTTGTTACGCTTTTGCCATTTTTTAATGCTGTTAATGCGCTTTGTGAAATGATATTCTCTTTTCTAATTTTATATGTAGTTAATCCTTTTTCTTTCATTAGTGAAAATAGTTTTTCATAACTTAATGACATACTTTTTATTATTCCTTTCCAGTATATATTTATAAGCTCTCTATTCCATTGTAGATATTATATCATAAATATGCACGGATTTCAATGTACAAAATATACATTAAATTCCGTGAATGTTTGTACAGTTTGACATATTGACTATTCACGGATTACGGTGTATAATATAGACAGTGAAGGGAAACACAACCAACACAATAAAAACATAAAGGAGTTAAAAACTATGTCAACAAACGAACTTGAAAAAAAATCAAAAAGTTACAGGAGTGGGAGGCACTCGCAGAGGAAGCAAAGGCAGAAGCCGAAGCACTCAAAGACGAAATCAAAGCCGAAATGCTCAACAGAGACACAGAGGAACTCACAGCAGGGCGTTATATTTGCCGTTGGACTCCTGTATTATCCAATCGCTTTGACACAACCACATTCAAAAAAGAACACGCCGAAATGTACAAGCAGTACACAAAGCAATCATCAAGCCGTAGATTTTCAATCGCTTAAAAGAAAAGCCCTTATATAAGCGGCAACTTATATAAAGGCAAGCAACAAACACCACCAACACAGCGGAGCAGTTACAATACTATTATATATGTAGCTGCTCCGAAAATCAATAAAAAGGAGCATAAAAAATGAAATGGTTTTCAAATCCTCAAACTTTAGAGGAGCTTAAAAAACAGTATAAACAACTTGCATTAAAACATCATCCGGATTTAGGCGGTAATACATCCGATATGCAATCAATCAACAATGAGTATGATTTACTCTTTGCAAGATTAAAAAATACACACGCAACCGCAGAGGGCAAGACATACACAACAAAAACGGAAACAACCGAAACGCCGGATGAATTCAAAAATATAATAAATGCGTTAATAAATCTTAAAGGCATTAACATTGAATTGTGCGGCTCTTGGCTTTGGATTACAGGCAACACGAGAGAACACAAGGAAGTATTAAAGGGCTTACATTTCAGATGGAGCAAATCAAAATGTGCTTGGTATTACCATAGTAACGATTACAGAAAATCGAGTAGTAAAACATATTCGCTTGATGAAATCCGCGACCTTTACGGAAGTGAAACAATCAAATCAGAGCCACAATTAAAATTAGCAATCGTTTAATAATTAAAGCTGTGCTATCGGCTTAACGGGCGGAAAGGTATATTGTTATGAAAATTTTAACTATTTCTATTATTTGCTTGTATATAGCATTTAATATTGTAACATCTAAAATGCTGACAGCAAAAGAGATGAAAAGCCGTTTCATTGATGGTCAATGCATTGTCGGTAAAATAACCGCTAATGCTTTTTATAGTGTAGCTTGGTTATTAAAGGGATTAAGATTTATTATTATAAATACTGTTAAATAAAGGAGATTTTTAAAAATGATTAAATTCACAGACAAGGACAATAACAAACAGTTTATTGCTATCGAACTTAAAGACAACACAGCAGCGAAAATAATAATTGAAAACTTAAAGAAAACATATGAATCATTGCAGCAGGCTAATATTATTTTTGATACATCGGAAATAGTTATCGAAATTGATAATAATATAAATTTTGGCTTTTCGCTTAATGAATTAAGAAAGCATATCAAAACCGTTGCAGCGGTAACAGTAACACATTTTTGTGTTGATACAGACGAACCAACACAAAGATATTACGGCTAATATTCAATGCTACAATAATAATTAAAGCTGTGCTATCGGCTTGACGGGCTGGAGGTAGTAATGAAAGCAACAATAAAACTTGAAACACTGTCAAAAGCAAAACTAAAAATAATATATGTTGACAAATTCCGGGTTGATGCTATTTTCCAATGGAGAAACAAAAAATCATTATTAACTTGGTATAGTGATTATTTCATTGAATTTGATTTATCATATTTTTTAAGTGATGAAGTTCTTGAATCGTTACTTGATGAAATGATGGATATATGCGCTAATTATCAAAATTGCAAAATAGGCGGCTGAAATATGCCGCCATATTCTCATTAAAAATAGAGCGTACTTTATTTTTACATTTAGATGGTATAATATAGTTGTAAAAATAGAATTACAAAAACATTTATTTTACATTTTGTAAAGCATATTATAATATTAAATTTACATAGCAGGAGGTACAATATGCAAATAGCTTATATTAGAGTATCAAGCATAGACCAAAACGAGCAGCGGCAAATTGAAGCTATGCAGCGGTATAATATAGAAAAGTGGTTCATAGAAAAGGTATCAGGCAAAGACACAAACCGCCCAAAATTAAAAGAAATGCTTGACTTTGCAAGAGAGGGCGACACAATACATATACACGACTTTTCAAGGCTTGCACGGTCAACAAAAGATTTACTTGACATTGTGGAACTACTCAACAGTAAAGGCATTACACTAATAAGCAATAAAGAAAATATTGACAGTAGCACACCAACGGGAAAGTTAATGCTTACAATGATAGGAGCAATTAACGAATTTGAGCGTACAAACCTATTAGAAAGACAACGAGAGGGAATAATTATAGCAAAGCGCAACGGTAAATATAAAGGGCGTAAAGCTGTATCAATCCCGGATTTTGATAAACATTATCGAAGATATATTTCAAGAGAAATAAGCAAATCAGAACTTGCAAAAGAATTAAATATCAGCCGTCCGACACTTGACAAACTAATAAAAGATTATCAACAACAATAATAAATAATATAAGATTGGCAGCGGTAATATTATATCGCTGCTTATCTTTTATATATGGATATGGGATGCATATGGCTGGGGGTGGTTTACATTTTGAAAGAAAAACAACACACCCACAAAAGGCTAATGTGCTACTCTTCACTCTAACCGAAATTTTCAAAGGAGACCGAAAATGCTTATAATTAACAACTACAATTTGATTATTAAAAAAAACGAATGAGAAACCATTGGTAATTAAAAACCATAGTCTTTCTTTTAATATTTCGTTAGAACAAATATTGTATATAACGGTTCAAAACCTTGATTACCCTGTAATTTGTCCTATTTGTAATTATGAAGTAAAAATTAGAGATAGCAAACGCAGATATATAAAAGATGAGACAGGACAAAAGATTCCACTAAATTTAAAAAGGTACTATTGCAGCAGGTGTAATAAACTACATACTGAAATTCCCGACATTATCGAGCCATATAAACAATATGACTCATTAACAATAGAAAAGGTTAAATCAGGCGATATATCGTCATTTGCCGGAGATGACTCAACCATCAGGAATTGGCAGCGGAAAAAGTAACACACCCACTTTTCCTGTATTTTGGTTAATTTCTGATATATACTTTGTGATAAGAGTTTTACGATTTGCAAGGTGGTGATGACTTGGAGAAAAATAAAAAGTACATAATTGCTTTAATATTGTTGGTTATTGTTGTTATTATTCTTGTTTGGTTATTCTATTCCTGTCAAAGTCGCAAGACTAATCCAACAGCAGATACTACAACAACCGAGTCGAAATCACTTGATTTTACACCCTATAACAATACAGAGGACACAATCATTATTCCCGGCATTGATGGGTTAAATCTTAAAGGAGGACAATTACAGCAGCAGGTAGATTTTTGTAATCCTTCGCAAAATAAGTGCTATTTTCAAATATCATTGTTTCTATCCGATGGTACATTGATTTGGAAATCTGATTACATAGCACCTTCAGCAGAAATTTCGGAAATAACTCTTTATAAGGAATTACAGAAAGGGTTATATAAAAACTGTCGGCTTGTGTATGATTGCTATTCTTTAAACGACAAATCACAATTAAACAGCGGAAAAGTAAAACTCGAAATCAATTCATATTAGATAAAGGACGGTATCAAAAATGAAAAAGTTAATCGCAAGTATTTTAGCAATGGTTGTAATGGCTTCTGTATCTGTAACAGCATTTGCAGCAGAAGATTTATCAGCAGGCAGCGGCGAAAGTGAAATCAAAACGCACGTATATAGCCACTATTCTATTACAATTCCAGCAGTCATTGATTTACAAAACGGTGAAGTCGGACAAGTTACAATTTCGGATGCTATGATTGAGGATAATTATAACGTAAAAGTGTTCGTCACAAACACGGAGGAATTTGGCGGCATTAGATTAACACATTCAAACGGAACAGATTCAATAAATTGTAGTTTGCTTAATATTGAAAACAATATGCTTGCTAACACAGAAAATCCTCTTGTTTCATTCGGAAATGCTGACCTTCAGCAAGGAACAACTACAAAGTATTTCGATATTCAAGCTGAAAACTATGGTATGCCTGGTGATTACAGCGGTATTATGCAGTATTCTTTTGAATGCACGCCGAACGAATAAAAAATTTATGGGAGCTGCTCAATCTGCAACTCCCATTTAATAATTTATTCTTGTATTGATGTTACAACGCCGTCATCAAAATAAATATATTTTCCAGATGAATATACCCATTGTTCGTGAACGCCATATTTTGTAGTAGTTTTGTTTATTTTTGTTGGCTTTCCCCAGGTTGAGTTTTTAACTTCTTCTGCAGTCATTCCGATTTCTGGTTCATTTTTTAGTGGTTTCTGTGTTGTATCGTTTTCAGTAGTTTCTTTTGGTTTGGAAATCATATAATTGTATAAAATACTACTGTTCCAAGTAACAGTACAGACACTTCTTTGTTCTAATGTTTTTGGAATACAAAATTCAAAATCACCTATTCCAGAAAATGTATAAGATATATTCTGTTCTTCAACATTGCTGCCGAAGATAGACATAATTTTTTTATTTAACATATCTCTTTCATTATCTTTAATTTTCTCATCATCATTCAGAATAAGATAAAATTCGATTATTGTCTTATTATCCCAACCTAAACGAACAGATATTGTTCCATTATGACCATAAAAAGAGCCATTCCATAAATCGTGCGAAAAGTCATTATAATTCCAGCTGGTTGTATTAGCATTGAGAACTGACACATCTAAACCAATAAATTTACGATAGTCAACAAATTCTTCTGGTATAGTGTAATCAATTTTTTGTTTTGAATCTGGTTTGTCAAAATCCGTATCTTGACTTTTGTAAATTGTTGTTATCTCATTTATGTATTGTTGAGTAGATTCGGTACTATATGAATCAGTTGAAGTGTTTTGTATATCATTCGTTGGAGTTTTGTTACATCCTATTAAAGGTACTAATAATAAAGCAACAACACATAAAATAATAATTTTTTTCACCATATTATACGTCCCTTATATACAATGAATATTGATTATTTACGCATAAGCATATTACCATTTGTAACCACAATTATTGCATTTGAATTGTGACAATGCAGTTTTACTAAACAAACCGAACATTGCACCACCGACAACTTTTGATGTAGTGGAGATTTTACTTACATTTGTAGAGCCACAAGTCGGGCATTTCGGAACATTGCAATTATCTGTACTTTTTTGATTTGCTGAAAAAATATTTTTCAAAATCTCATCGTGTTGTTCTTTTGTTGGTTGATAGTTAAATTTTCGCTCATCAAATAATGGATTTTGCTTGACTTCTTCAATGAAAAAATCTCTCCAATGAGTGTAATCACCATATTGTTCAAGAGATTTTTCTCTGTAATATTCACTATCATACTTTGATTCAACCAATGTCATAACGGAGCGACATTTAACACATCTAACAGTTGATGGAAATTGGGTTTCTCCACAATAAGGACAATAATAATGTTTACTCATATCAATCCCTCTTTTTAGTTAATGAAAAACAGAATCATAATATCTATTAAAATAATAACACAATCAGTAGCATAAATCAACACTTACAGTAACTATATTCAACGCCTATTGTGAATAATTTTAGTTTACTATAAGCGTTGGAGGATAACACTATGATTAAAGGATTACCCGAAAAATTAAAAGAACTCCGAAATAAATACGGCTTTTCACAAAAAGAAGTCGCAGATAGATTGGAGATTTCACCATCTATTGTTTCCGGCTATGAAACAGGCGAGAGAACTCCGAGTATTGATGTTTTGCTTTCAATATCGTATCTTTATAATTGTAGCGTTGATTATTTGCTTGGAAAATCAAATGAGCAGCCCCCTATACAAATTGATACTTCAAAACTTAATGATAATCAAATACAAGCAATAAATGTGTTAATCGAATCGTTTACAAAATAATGAGATGTACTATCCGATTGTAGGGGAGTACATTTTTAATTAAATCTCAATAAAGATTAAATTCATATTTACTCTTTATTCAAATTTAATTTATGGATATAGCCGACTGTATTTCATATACACTTTTTTCAAAATCATCTACACTTTATCTACACTTTTACATAAAATATTCGTTTGCAATGGGTAAACACGAAGATGATTTATGTATTTTTACCAAATAACAATTCTATTTATTGTTAATATCAAACAATATAACACCACTTAATACAGAATAAAACACAACTTCTTACGCTCCAAAACCGCGTGCCGAGGGTTCAAGTCCTTCTGCCCCTGCCAATTACAAGTCCTTGAAAATGGCTTAAACAAGCCGTTTTTGAGGATTTTTCTTTTTGCAAAATGACTTATTAATCCCCTAAAAATACGGTCTTTCTAAAAATTTTCTAAAAATACTCAAAATTCGTATTCTAAAAATTTCTAAAAATTTTCAGACAGAAAATAAGTTATCAAGGGATTTTGATATACTCATTTTGCTTGTTTTGTCAGTATGTGCATAATAATTCAAAGTAGTTGTTGAACTGCTGTGACCGAGCCATTCGGCAACCTGTACAACAGTAAACCCCATATTCAGAAGATTGCTTGCTACGCTATGCCTTAAATCGTGAAGCCTGATTGTCGGCAAGTCACTTTCTGAAATAACCTTGTGAAATACTCTTGT
Organism: uncultured Clostridia bacterium; assembly: GCA_947369085.1. Lineage (GTDB taxonomy): Bacteria > Bacillota > Clostridia > Oscillospirales > Acutalibacteraceae > Ruminococcoides. Next base: position 40,311 of record CANBJR010000016.1, read on the forward strand.
CAGGTAATTAGGTTCAATTACTCGTCCGTTTTTCCAAGTGCAAACATAATCTGAATTTATGTACTCGTCTTTCAATAGTGCTTTCATTTTGGCTTGTTCCTGCTTGTGAGCCTGCAACATATTAAATACCATTTCGGGCATAGGCAATGCACGGTAACTGCTTTCTGTTTTCGGTGGAACAGTAATTGAACCGCCTATATGTTGCTGTAAGGTTTCAGAAACAGTAATAGTACGCTTTACCATATCTATACTATGCCATTTTAAACCGAGTACCTCACCACGGCGAAATCCGAACAAAGCACATAGTACAACAGGAATTTCAACCGTAGAACCCTTGAACAGCTTTAACAGCTCTTGCACTTGTTCCTGATTAAGAAATTCGCCTTTGTGTTTTTCGGGTTTTGGTGTCTTTGCAGTTGAAGCAACATTATAGTATAAAATTCCTCGTCTGATACCGTCATTCAATGCCTTGCTAATGGTTCGGTGAATGTGCTTTATCGTTGTAGCTGAAAGTGGTTCGCTTCCGTCAGCTTTGCAATTATCGGTTGACAGGTAATTATAAAAGTTCTCCAGTTCCCAGGGTGTTAAGTCTTGAAGTTTAATTCTCCTGCCTTTAAAATAGGGAATGATGTGATTTTTAATGTTTCCTGCATAACCTCTGTAAGTTGACGGTCTTAACTCTGGTTTTATGTTTTCTAACCATATTTCAATATAATCAGTAAACAGCAAATCGGAGTAATTAAGATTTTTCTTGTCATATTCTGCACGCTTATCTTCAAGAAATTTTTGTGCTTTTTTCTTGTTGCCCTTAACCGTATAACCTGTACAAAACCACTTTGTTTTATACTTAGGTTTTCCGTTTGATTGAACCTCGTTAGTTCTGAAACTCAACACTGCATAATATTTGCCGTCTTTAATTTGTAAACTTCCGTTTGTTGTTGCCATTAAATAAAACTCCTTTCAAAGCAACAACTATCATTTCAACAATATTATTATAATGCGAAATGACAGTTGTTACAAGTGATATTTTATTATTTAGCGGTTACTTAAAAATTCAATCATCAAGTTTTTTGGTATAACATATTTTTTACCAATTCTTATGCTTGGAATTACTTTTGAGCGTAACAGCTCATATGCCTTATTTCTGCCGATATGTAATATGTTCATTACATCATTAACGGTCAGCACATCTGCATAGCTATCTAAAATATTCATTGTTCGCCATCCCAATTAAATCTTATCTACTATTTCGAGGAAGCGTTCAGCGTTTTTGTTGCGAGTTGATTTTTTAGCTTCTTTGCGTTTCACCTTTTTTAGTTCTTTGTTTAGTTCATCATCGTGAAGCGGAAACCCAACTGGAGCTAAAATACTGCGGAGTTCATCAAATGTGTAACCACGCTCATACCCTACAATCTCGTTTGTTACCATATCGTAAAGTACATATTGCTGACACGGTCTGTATCTCATAGCCTTGTACCAATTAAAATATGGGCGAAGCTCAATACCATAGTATACTAACAATATCTGTTTAATTCGCCACTATGAATACGGCATATAGTTAGGTCTTACAGCACCTTCAAAATCGCCTTGCTCAAACACTTTTTGCATTTCCTCATCAATGATAATCTCATCATCAAAATCGTTTATTTCAGAATTATTATTGTTCATAATATATACCTCCGCTAATTTATATTGTTGCTATTTTATAATTCGTTCATAAGCCTTTTAAATTCTTCGTCAGAAACTTCTTTGTACTCGGAATTGTCGGCTTTTATCGGTGTTAAATTAAATATACTCTCAGCTTTAGACTGATTTTTCAAAATCTCGTCAATGTCTGCTTTGCTTATATCGGAACTCAAGAAACAATCTTTTAGCTCCTGTTTTGATAAACTCAGAGCATTCTTTTTTAGCCAACTGTGTATTTGCGGTTTTTTATCAAATACTTTTCGGTAATATTTGTCATACACATCATACAGCATTTGAAAAAGCTCTTTTTCTGCCTTAGTACCCCATATCATTCCTACTTTGTAACATACAGGAAATAATCCTGAACCTGAAATAATATGAGCTATACTTTTATTTAGATTATTATTTGCAGGATTTTCCGTACGCAAAGCAGGATAATCACTATTGCCGACTAATGCAAGCAAGTCATTTGTAAAATCTGTATATCTGCCTGTTGATACATCAGCAAAACGGTATTTATCACAAATTTTGCTTGCTATAAATTGTGACAACTCAATATCGCTTTTGACATTTCCAAGCTGTTCCGTTATTTGGTGTGCATAATCTCCTTTGAATGAAGCTTCAAGCCTTGTCCAACTCTCACACTCTAAGGCTTCATTAAGCCGAAAACCGTTTGTATTGATTTGTTCGACTTTTTTGTTATATACACGGAGCAATAGCTGACTGTTTTCCTTGCGAGAACCTATGTAAAATGTTTCCGTTTCCATATCGTTCTGAACAGCCGAGATTTTTCTTTTTGTATTTTTACCATTATGGTCTAATACGCAGTATGCTCCGTCTTTCAGCTTGTTATAAATGGTATGCGGTGATAAATCGCCATAGTTTATATAATCAGCTGTTAAGTCAATTCGACTTAAGCGATGTGTATAAAGCAAACTTTCTATCATCTTTAAAAACTCTGCTATATTTATTCTTTTGCCGAAATGTTCGTAATACTTTTGCTGATAAGTTGCCCACGCTTGACCTGTGAAACGAACTAAAATACCCATATGTTGAAAAGTGTCGTGAAAAGCAATAGCAAAATAATACGGAACATTTTCAATGGTTAATGCCTGTGAATATGCCTTTGGCATCTTTTCATTTGTTTCAGCGACTTTGCCTAATAACAGTTCAATCTTTGATAACTCAATAAATTCGTTAATCATAAAATATGCGGCTTTAATCCAATTTTCGCACACTTCTTCATCAGGTAAAAACAGAACTAAACTAAATTCGTCCACAGACACTAATAACTTCTTATCCATTCAATAAAACCAACTCCTTGCAATATAATTAGATATTAGAATTATAAATTTATCTTTTTTAATTTAATCCCCTTCATTAAAGTAAGGGGATTTCGGCTTCCGCCGTTAGGGCGGTTAGACACTTTAAGTGCCACCGCCCACGGCGAAGCAATTACTTTTGCGACTTAATATTTTCATTAACTGAATGAACTGCACTTGCTTTAGCCGCAACCTGATGTCCTGAATTTGTCCAATACAGCGATAACTCAAGATTATCAAAACGAACATAAATACGGCTGTTGCCGTCAATAGGCTTATCAATTTGCTTATCACCGTCAATACGAACGCTAAGTTTATCAAACATACGCTCTTCAAGAACAACAGTGTATTTATATCCTGTTACAGAGCCTGTCCTGTGACCGTCAACATAAGCATATGAAGGTGTAACATCTACCAACAATAGTTTACCGCCTACAGAACCCAATACATCAATTTTTACATTTTTAATATCCATTATTAAAACTCCTTTTTGTTATAAATTTTTGGCTCACCAAGAGCATTTTTAATAACCTTTTTTGTATTTGCAACATCTCTTAACTGCGGTACAACAAATTCAGTAAGCTGTTTGCCATCTGTTCTAAGATAGCCTTTTCCTCTCGGCTTTGGCTGAATAAGCTCTTTATCATCATTAAAAAGCATAGAAATGCTTTCTTTGCTTAAACTGCCTAAACCTATCGCATTACCGAAATTGTCACGACCTGTTATGTAATTAGCGTCTGCCCTTTGAAGTGCCATAATAACAAAAACTTGCACCCCTCGACCCAACATAAGGATATTTGAAAGCTTTTGTTTATAGCTGTCTTGTTCTTTTTTTGTAGATAATGAACTCAAAAATCCCGACCATTCGTCCACGCAAAAATAAATCGGTTGATAATATGAATTTACACTTGCGTTTGACATTCTTTCTTGTAATTCATTATATACATAGTCAAGAGCTTCACCAACGGAACTATGTTTGTAATAACTTGCACAACCGTTAAATTCAATAAAATCAATGCCCTTGAAGTCTGCCAAAATCAATTTGACAGGCTTCTGAGCAATTTGCCCCAAAAGGTATGTAAGCAGATAAGTCTTACCTGAACCTGAGTTACCACATAGCAAAAGATGAGGTAACTTATTGAAGTCGATTTTCACAGGCAGAATAATACCATTGCTAATACCTAACTGCCTGCACCCGACTGTGAATTTATTACTTTTATAGCTCGTCATCATATACTGACCTTTCGGCTTCTGTTTCTTCTTTATCACGCTGTCTTGCCTTAATAAGATAATTAACATCATCTTCGGCACAAGCGTAGATAAGAGCAAAATTCAGCATATGTTGACTTTCGTTATAATAAGCTCTGTCAACATATACGCTTGGAACAGCACCATAAGCACGACTGTTGAAGTAGGACTTTAAACCTGCAATACCATAGTTAATTAACTCGCTGTCAACATAGGACTGGATAAGCTCTTTAAGTGTTTTTTCGTCATAAGCAGGCTCTTCAGGCATCACAAGCTGAAAAATGTAAAATACTCTGTCTTGCCGATAAATTGGTTTGTATCCGTTCGGAATAAGTGCAGAACAGTCTTTGCCTAAAGGCAATTTCAAAAATTCGTTGTTGCGTTCTAATACAAAGTAGAAAAATGACAGCAAAGGTGGATATATTGTGTTTATGTTTTTAGTACTAATATGCTCCGATAGCTTTATACACCAAGATTGAATTTTTGTTTTTATATCTTTTTTGCTGATAAATTTAGATAAACAGTAAATAACAGAAATCAAAACTATTCCTGCTAACACGCAACAGAAAAACAAACCCAATCCGCTGAATACTCTGCTTGCTGTAATAGGAATATTATTTTCATACGAGCTACATAAAAATTGCGTTCCGTAAATGACAAACAAAAATAAAGTTACAATTACTAAAACTAAATGTTGATTTTTAAAAAATTTCATAATACTACCTCTGTTTTTTACTAAAATATGGGCTTAATTCCTGACCTTTCCATCATTTTTTGAGGAGTGAATAACTCACTTATTCCATTTTTGTCCTCACAATAATAGAACACTTTGCCTTGAGTTCTAAATGCTTCTTTTAGCTTAGTGAAATCGTGAAAACTACTTGCCCTAAAATTATAATTGTGAGAATTTTCTTTATAATTACCATCTCCTCCAACAAACTTCGGGTAGATGATTTCACCCTTAGAAAACAAAGCATATGTTTTATTTTTAACAATAGTGCCATCTTCAAATTGAACATCTAAATCATTATCATTTCTTGAAGCAATAATAATCATTCTAAGACCATTTAAAGATGTATTTATTTCACCAATAATAGATTTCTTTGACATAAAATGTCCTCCTTTATTTATTAAACTTTATCTCTACATTTTTTAAATAAAACAATAATTTGGACTGCTTATGCAGGCGACCTATTGTGTAACATAATTTTCACCTCCAATATATTCGCGAAATATTGTGTTGCTATTATTTTTCAGATTACCAATAATTACCGCCTTATCTATTTTCAGAATATCACAATATAAAAGAAATAGAAGAGGCAAGATTGTGCGTATTTTGCATAGCCTAAAATCATTGACATAAATGAAATAAAATATTAAAATTCAGTATTTCAAATTACCGCTTTATCTATTCTTAGAATACTACGAAACATAAAATAAATAGAAGCGGCATAATTGTGCGAATTTTGCATAGCCCAAAATCATTGACTTAAATGAAATAATATATTAAAATTCAGCGTATCAAATTACCACCTTATCTATTTTCAGAATATCACAATATAAAAGGAATAGAAGAGGCAAGATTGTGCGGATTTTGCATAGCCTAAAATTATTGACATAAATGAAAAATATATTAAAATAAAATATGAAAAGTATACTTTTTATATTTCAAATTAAATTCAAAGGAGGCTTTTTTATGTACAAAAGAAAAGAAAAAAACAGTAAAATCATTAAAAAAACATATGATGAAATTGGGTTTCAGAATTTTATTCTCTCTTTTTATTCATTAACACCTGAATATATGAATATCATCACAAGGTTGCTTAGAAATATGGAACACCCAAAAGACCCGAATTTTGGCAAAGAAGATTTTAGTGACAGTATTATTTACTTAAAAGAAAAAAACAATTACACATACTCTAAAATTGCCGAGATAATTGGAAGAGCAAATAATATGAATAAAGACTACGCAATGGATTTGGTTCCCACTATTAAAAGTGCGATTAAAAGAACTTCAAGAGGGTCAGATTGCTTCAATGACATTTTAAATGTGTTAGAAACGGATATCATTGAACTTGAGGGGCTATCAGATTATTATAATAACGAAGAAAAATATGGGAATCTTAAATGGTTATATGATAATATTTCTGATAGAAATAAACAGGTTGTTCAATATCTGATGAAAGATCTTATTTTATTGATTGATTATCAAAATGACAATTTTGAAAGCGACGGAAATTACGCTGAAGACTATGAGGAAATAGACGAAGAATAAAATCAAAACCGCAGAGGATAATCTCAATAAGACTATTCTCTGCGGTTTGTTATATATAAGTTTATAAGGTTTACGCTGTGATTTCACAGCGTTTTATTTTTATGTCCGATATTTTGGCATTATCACGCTCAATTCTCTTTTCTGAGTTGAATATTTATAATCTTCATCGCAGGCTTTTAATTGCTCAATTTTATTCCGTTCAATCACTCTATCAAGTATTGCCCTGACGGCGTATCGTTTTACTTGCTACTTGACAGAGTGATTTTCACTACATTTTTTTGAGCCATAAAAGACCCATACGACGACGATTATACGAATATTCCAAAATTCAGAAAGGAGAGAAAAAATAGCGTGATAACTTAATATCGGACTTTTTAAAGCCCACCAACTCAGAATTACCGAATATTAAATTTTAAACTTAAGGAGCAAACAAAATGAAATATTTTACAAAATGCAAAACAGCCGAAGAACTCAAAAAAGGATACAGAACATTAGCAAAACAGCTTCACCCTGACCTCGGCGGTGATACGGAAGAATTTAAGATTATGCAGAATGAATTTGAAGCTATGTGGGAACGATTAAAAAATGTTCACACCAATTCAAAAGGCGAAACCTACACCAAAGAAACCACAGAAACACCAAAAGAGTTTATACATATAATTGATGTGCTGACAAAGCTAAACGGAATAGAAGTAGAGATTTGCGGTTCTTGGATATGGGTATCAGGCAACACAAAGGAACATAAGGAAGTTTTGAAAGGCTTAAAATTCCGCTATGCTCATAAAAAACAGGCTTGGTATTATCATACAGAGCCGTACAAGAAGAAAGGCAAGCGAGAATTAACACTTGATGAAATCCGTGATATGTTCGGCTCTCAGAAATACAAGGCTAAAGAGGAAAGAGAGCTTGCATTACACAGTTAAAAGCAAAAAAATAAGGGAAACAACATTTTCGCTGTTTCCCTTTTATGAAATAAAATGTATTTATTTTTAAGTTATTGTATTTTAAAAATCAGTATGTTATAATTTTGTCGGATAAGGTGAGCCTAAACGGTAGGCGGTTAAGTCTTGCCCCTGAAACGGCAATGTCGTCAACTTAAGAAAAATATTAAAGTGATCTACGATTTTGAGGGTAT